>CADBQK010000360.1 GCA_902796775.1 uncultured Lachnospiraceae bacterium | reverse complement strand
TTTTTGCAAATAGCCAGTACCCCGCTGGTATCTCTGTCGATCCGGTGTACGATTCCGGGGCGCAGCACACCATTGATACTGGATAAGTGATCTCCGCAGTGATACATGACTGCATTGACAAGGGTCCCGCTGTAGTGTCCTGGAGCAGGATGTACGACCATGCCTTTCGGCTTATTTACGATCAGGATATCATCATCCTCATAAAGGATATCGAGGGGTATATATTCAGGAAGAATATCCAGAGACTCCGGCTGAGGTATTCTCACTGCCAGAATATCTCCAGCCTTCAATCTGTAGTTTGCTTTTAAAACAGCCCCGGTATGATGCTGGGTAATCAGCCCATCCCCGGCTAGCTTCTGTATGTATGATCTGGACAGGTCCGGTGCTGCCGCAGCCAGATATTTATCGATCCGTTCTCCAGCGTCTTCCTTCTCAATATCAAATGTTCTTATTTCCATTTCTTCATCTGTAATCATATCAATCCCAACCTGACTCTCAAGCCACACTCAATCCGATTCTCTTTACAGTATTCCCTGCAGATCTTCCTCTTTATAATAAAACAGAACCAGCAGGATCAGGATGCCTGCAGAGAGTGTTACATAGATATCTGCAACATTAAATATCGGGAAGTCGATCAATTCAAAATAGAAAAAATCAACAACATACTGATGTGCCAGTCTATCAATGAAGTTCCCGATTGCTCCCGAGGCAATCATCACCAGCACGATCCGCAGCGGCAACATCCTGGAATCCTTTCTCATTCGGATATAGACATAGGTAATTGCAGCCAGAATGATAATGGTAAAGATGGTAAAGAATACAAACTGTCCCTGTAACAGACCAAAAGCAGATCCCCGGTTTTCCAGATAAAGAAGACGGAATATGCCGGGAATCAGAATGATTCCTTCCGGAAGAGGTTTTAAATATCGAACCGCCAGCCCCTTGGTCAGCTGGTCCACTAAAACCATGACTACAATCGCTGCAAGTGCTTTCACATATTTCATGTTATTTCTCATTTCTGTCAGATCGTAAACCGGGTTACAGGCTCTCCTCCATAATGATTTCTGCAGCAGACAGCAGATCTTCATCGCTAAGACTGGTGTCTATAACAGCTCGTCCAATGCTATCAAGCAGGATAAACCTGATATTCCCCCGCTCCATTTTTTTGTCAGACTTTGTCGTTTCCACAAGTTCTTCTGGAGTAAAGCTTCCTTCCCATTTCACACTCCCTACACCTGCCGGCAGTCCGAAGCTCTGTATCGTCTGGCAGATATCTGTGTACTCCTGCTCATTTAACAGTCCCTTCTGCATAGAGATCCAGGAAGCCGCAATCATGCCAATGGCAACACACTCCCCATGCAGCAGCGAAAAGTTCATACGTTTTTCAACAGCATGTCCAATAGTATGCCCAAAATTCAGGATTGCGCGTTCACCCTTTTCAAGCGGATCATTTTCAACGACCTGTTTTTTAATTTCATCACTGCGCAGAATCATCTGCAGGAGGACAGCCGGCTCCCTTTCCAGGATCCTGTCCCGATTCTCCTTCAGCCACTGGTAATAAGAAACATCACGTATCAGGCCGTGCTTGATGATCTCCCCCATTCCGGATATAAACTCTCGATTGGGCAGTGTCCTGAGCACATCGGCACTTGAATAAACAAGGGAGGGCTGATGAAAAGCCCCGACCATATTTTTGTAGGAACGGAAATCAACTCCCGTTTTCCCGCCAATGCTGCTGTCAACCTGGGCGAGCAGACTGGTCGGGACTTGTATGAAGCGGATCCCCCTGAGATATGTAGCCGCTGTGTATCCGGTCAGGTCACCTGTCACACCTCCGCCCAGTGCCAGAAGCATATCTCCCCGTTCAAAGCGGTTTTCGATCAGAAATGCATAGAGATCCTGAACAGTTTCCAGGGTCTTGTTCTCCTCTCCTGCCGGAAAGGTGAACACGGATACTCCCTGAAAGATCTCTGAACAGATATTCCGGGTAATTTCCGCATA
>CADBQK010000359.1 GCA_902796775.1 uncultured Lachnospiraceae bacterium | reverse complement strand
TTTTTTCTCCAGCCGGTGTATTCTTGCCTGCTCTGCAGAAAGGAACCGGACAGCATGGCCCAGTCTTACCTTCGGAAAGGGCTTTGCGATTGCGAGTATCCCGTAATCAGTTACCTGTTCCAGCACATCTTCATAAGTGTCCGAAGGTACAACGATCAGTACAGAAGCATTACACTGGCTGGTTACATCGATTGAAAACCCGATCCCGGATTCATCCGGAAGCGGAGCATTCACGACAACCATATCATAATACCTTTCCAGAATACTTCTTCTGGCAGCGGCAGCACTTTTTCGAAATTCGACTGACATAAATGCACCAGGATGCAGTATCCTTTTGATCAGGGCATCAAACTTTTCAGCGGCGGATACGATCAGTATGGAGTGCTGTATGTCTTCGTTTTTTGGCATAAACGGCCTCCTTTTACTGTTTAGTGTCAGCAGTATTCTTTCAGTATCTCTTCCGGCAGGATCTCTTTGACAAATGCACTTTCCCTGGCTATCTTAGCGGCTTCCTTTCTGGAACCGGGCAGCAGGGAATTGCTCTGGGACATGGCATCTTTCAGCGAGATATTCCGTTCTATTCCGGAAAGGCCGGCGTAGATCAGAAGCGCATAGACCAGATAGGGATTGCTTGAAGCATCCGGGGAACGCAGCTCTGCACGGGTCTGTCCACGGAAGGTTTCGATATACATCAGCTCGGATTTACCCTCTCCGGACCAGTCGACGCGGTCAGGAGCTGTATTATTCCCCAGCCGGGAATATGATACATCAGCCGGGTTTAGAAAAACCGTTATATCCCTGATCCTTTCCATGATTCCGGCTGCTGCCTGCAGCGCTACGTCTCTGCCATCTCTGGTCACTGCATACAGATTGATATGATATCCGTTGCCCGGATAACCTGCCAGGGGCAGCGGCGAGAAATCAGCGGTCAGACCATACCTGTCCGCAATGGTACTGACAACCATTTTAAAAGTAGTGATCTGGTCTGCTGCATTTAAGGGTTTTCCATAATGAAAATCTATTTCATTCTGTCCGGGTCCACGTTCATGATGTGACCTTTCCGGTGTCAAGCCCATTCTCTCTATGGTCAGGCAGATCTCCCTGCGTACATTTTCACAGCGGTCTGCCGGGGCAATGTCCAGATACCCGGCAAAATCATAAGGGATCCTGGTCGGATTGCCTTCCTCATCCTTCTTAAATAGATAAAACTCCGTCTCGCTCCCAAAACGGAATACAACACCTGCTTCCCTGGCCTTTTTTACTGCTTTTTTCAGGATCTCCCGTGTATCCGAAGCATATGCTTCTCCCCCCGGTGTACAGACATCGCAGAACATACGCAGGACCTTTCCGCTTTCCGAACGCCAGGGCAGGATCGTTAATGTAGCCGGATCCGGTTTTAAGTAAAGCGATGCATAAGGACTGTCTGCAAATCCGGCAATGGCCCTGGCATTGATCGGAATCCCTTCTTCAAAGGCCTTTTTTACTTCACCGGGCATGACAGCTATGTTTTTCTGCACGCCAAAAGCATCCCGAAATGCAAGTCGGATAAATCTGACATCTTCCTCTTCGATATATTTTAAAACTTCTTCTGTTGTATATTCCATTTTATCTACCTCTGATTCTGATCATTGTATGTCAGGCTCTGTCCCAATGGCTGTGATGTGACAGGTGAAGCACATCCATCATATGCTGATGTGCCTGTTTTTCAAAACGGTCTTCCAGTACCGGAAAATCACTAGATCCGTATTTTCTCTTCAAAGCTGTAAGCAGGATCCTGTCGCAAAGAACCGGGTTTTTTGGCAGTACCGGGCCGTGACTGTAAGTACCGAAAACATTCCGGTCATGAACTCCCTCTGTCCGGTCCTTTCCATTATTGCCATATCCCGCCAGGACCTTTCCCAAAGGTTTGACTCTCTCTCCCAGCCAGGTCCTTCCGCTATGGTTTTCAAAGCCCACAACAATCTCTTTCCCGGACGTTTCCCGGACGTTTTTATACCTGCCTTCTTCTGCTTCCCCGGGCAGTTCAAAAGCATAATTGCCGATCAGTCTTCTGGCTCCGCCGACAGTATAAAAGTCGATCGCTCCCAGAAATTCACAGCGGTGTCCGTCCTGCGTTTCATAATAATTCCCCAGGATCTGGTACCCCCCGCAGATACACAGAAATGTTTTCCCGTCCTCTATGGCAGCTTTGATTTCTCTGCCATTCCCGGAATGCAGGTCCTCCAGCAGGACTTCCTGCTCAAAATCCTGCCCGCCTCCCATAAAAAACAGATCATAGACGGACAGATCCTTATGCTCCCCGATTTCAAGAGAATCTACTTCACAGCTGATCCCTCTCCACTCAAGCCTTCTGCGCATGCACAGCACATTACCCCGGTCCCCGTACAGGTTCAGCGCATCAGGATAAAGATGGCAGATCCTGATCTTCATAACATGATCCCTTTCCCTGTTAGAGACAACATATCTATCCCTTCCAGAATTCATTCCCGCCGGTCTCTTTTATAAGAGCCTCGCGAAAGTCCAGCATTGATGTGTAGTTCGGCATGACAAAAAGCCGGTATGGACTGTTCTTCATATCCCGGATCAGCTGGGAATAGTCTTTTTCCATCCGGATACTGTTTTCGGATGCTCCCGCATATTTCAGGCGCAGCTGCATATCCTCTGCACGGACACCGCTGACCCAGATCAGTTTCAGGTGCGGATCCTGTATGATCTTTTCATAATCGGCATCCCAGATCCAGGAAATATCATGCCCGTCCGCCGTCCTGTCATTCAGACATAAAACCACAGCGTAATCCTCGCCGCCTCCTGTAATATACTCGATCGCCTGATTGCAGCCGGCAGGATTTTTCACCAGAATCATCCTGAGACTGTGTCCGGAAAGATCAAAACTCTCC
>CADBQK010000358.1 GCA_902796775.1 uncultured Lachnospiraceae bacterium | reverse complement strand
GGAAGGATACATACCACTTCATAGCCTTCGGGCACATTCAGGACAGCAGCAATCTTATCGCAGATCCTGTCGTCATCTGTGATATGGCCCTCATACCAGCAGCTCTGATATCCGAGCTCAACGATGGCCAGCAGCATATTTTCGATCGCTGCAGAATAATCCTGGACGGCAAAGCATCTGTCCCTGTACGCGTTAATCCTTCTTGTCAGTACAACGATCATAGCCGGAGCAGTCCCCGCAACCGGAGGATCTATCTGGGCCTTTATCCGGGCAAGTACTTCCGGATCATCGACAACAATCACATCCGTAGTCTGCTTATTGCATCCCGACGGGGCGGCCATCCCTGCTCCTGCTATCGCTATAAGATCTTCCTCAGGAACTTTTTCCTGCAGGTATTCCCCGCGGTAGCTGTGACGTGCCGCGATTGTATTCACTGCGCTCTTCAATGACATCACGTAGATCTGACAGGGATTTGCTTCATCCCAATAATCCGGTAATACTTCAAGCTCTTTGAATCCGAGGCTCCTGTAGAATTCATTGGTAATATCATAGTCCTCATATACGCCTGAACGAACCGTCTTAACCTGGATGAATCCATATCCTTTCCGTACCGCATAATCTTTGGCGGCTGCAAACAGTTCCCTTCCTATCCCCTTCCTGTGACACACCCTTCGAACTCCCATTACGGAAAGTTCCATTGTCTCTTTTCCGGTCTCTTTAAGACAAAGAAAACCCTCGGCAATACCTTCATCGACAGAAGCCCAGAACGGCTGTCCTGCCGAATCTGCGATATACTGCTCTCTGCTTTCTTCCACTTCAAACCAGTCGGTCAGGTCCTCAAGGATCTCTCTGGCGATCCTTCTTCTTTCATCGGCACCTTCTATAAACCTGATCATTATTCTTTCCCCCTCTTTTATTTCTCCATTCCCAGCCACCGTATAAAAGCCGTCTTATCACTGCTGTTGTATCCGGCCTTCTCATAAAAATGCAGTGTCGCAGGTGTTTTTGATCCGGTCAGCAGCATCATTTTATAGCAGTTCTCCTTTTCCGCTATCTGCCTTGCAAATTCCAGACACTCGCCGGCACAGCCCTTTCCCCGATAGTCTTCACGTGTAACTACATTTTCAATAAAAGCGTACGGCCGGACATTTCGTGTCAGATTAGGAATGATCACGCACACACAGGACGAAACGATCTCAGCATCCACCTCATTGACGATCAGATGATGATTCGGATCCTGTATTATCCTGGCCCATGTATCTCTCAAATGCTCATCCTTTTCCGGGATACTGTCCTCATGCAGGAACAGATACAATTCAAGTATCGCGTCCAGATCGCTCTTCACAGCTTCTCTAACCATCTTTTTATCCTCTTTTGGAGCAAAGCTCTTTGATTAAGCCGGCGCAGGATGAAGTGTTTTGTCCCTTTTCAGGATGGCATAAGTTATCCCATACCTGCCTTAATGTCTTTCTATGAACATCTCCATATCCGCACAATTCCATGTACCTATCGGCATCTCACATATTCTTTGAGCATATTCCGTAAAGCCTGCGGCTTCATAACAATGTCTCGCACTCTCATTATTCTCGAATACACCCAGATCAATTCGTGTTGCTGACAAATGTTCCTTTACATACTCTATCCCAAGTCTCAGCAGTTCTTTTCCATATCCCTTTCCACGAAGCTTAGGACTCACTATCACAAAACCAAACCGAACAGAACTGTCATCGTCATCCCGCGGATACCTTATGATGAAATGCCCAGCTACATCTCCATTATCATCCACTGCTGTGAGTGGAAAGAACCTCCCCGTCTCAAGCTGAGGCGCATAGTTCTTATTTATATCATCGCCTGTAAGAGGATACTTGTTAAACCTGTCCGCAGACCACTTATATAGTTCATCCTCTGACCGGAGCCACCCGGCTATAATCCACGCATCTTCTTCCCTGAATTCTCTCAGCTTCATCGTCCTAAGTCTCCTATACAGCTACTTGATTGTCTCATCAGGATAACCATAATAAATTCATACTCTTCTTCATCATACCGCTTCTTCATCATCCTCCAAAGTCATTCTTCCTGCCAAAACAGGGCTGCATATTGCTTTGCGTAATAGTCTATGGCAGCTTGATATATCTCCGGGCAGCGGATTCCAATAGTCAAGCATTACCGCGGCTTCCGGGGAAGCTCAGGGCAGAACCGCTGTATTTCTTTACGCCGTCCTTCTGTCCCCGCTTGAATGCGATTGACTTGCCATAGAGCATCCGAACCTGCGTCCGCTTCAGTTTCCCTTCGGAAAGCAGTGAAATTATCGTCTTTGAAGGAAACGCTTTCATATTTGGTCTGTCCTCCGACGACCGTCATCAGGACTTTGGTCTCCTTTATATGCTGCGG
>CADBQK010000357.1 GCA_902796775.1 uncultured Lachnospiraceae bacterium | reverse complement strand
GGGTATAGCGAAACTCCTTGTAAAACAGCAAAGTATACAGTCCATAATCTACTGCTCTTCATTGAGATGCATGGCTTTGGATATCATAAGGCTGTTGCTGATATATGGCTCGAACACGAGAAATGCTTCCATAAAAAAGACGGATGGAAACAAGCCAGAAGAGTATTAAACCTGCTTGATCTATATGTAAGAGAAGGAAGATTGCTACCCCAAAGAATCTTTTGGGATAAACCTCCTTTGTGTGAAAGCCTCCCCGATTGGTGTCAGTCTGAAATAGAAGGATACCTATTATTGAAGGAGAAAGAGGGATGGGAAAAGTCCACGCTCTATATGATCCGTTCTTCTGCCACCAGATTCTGCAGCTTCCTGGTGGATAAGGGATTGATCTCCTTTTCACAGATTGTTCCTGAGATCTTGAAAGAATTCAACCTTAATGACAAACATCAGACTGTCCAGGGAAAAAATGCGTATAATGGAAAGGTACGGCAATTCATCAGATATCTGGAACGGAATGGGGTCCTCCCATATGGCATACATCAGGCTTTGCTTGGTTCTGCAGCACCCGGCGAAAGGATCACTGTTGTATTGACAAAGGCAGAAAAGGAAACAATAAAAAGCAAGCATCTAAAAAGCATTACTCCAACCGAATTACGTGACAGGGCAATGGTATTGCTTGGATTGAGGATGGGCCTTAGGGCAAGCGATATCGTGGAAATCCAATTGACAGATATTGATTGGGAGAAACAGACCCTACGTGTTATCCAGGAAAAAACAGACCACGAAATCCTGCTGCCAATACCTACAATCGTTGGAAATGTCATTTATCTGTACATTGTGAACGGAAGACCTAATGATAAAACTTCCAGCAATAATCTGTTTGTAAAAAACAGGGTTCCGTATGATCCGGTGAAACGTGGCGTTTGTGCTAATGCACTGAAAAGGACTGTCCCAGAACGACGGATACCGGGATCAGGGTTTCATGTGACCAGGAAAACATATGCAACAGACCGACTTCGTAACGGAACAGGAAAACAGGGAATAGCAGATCTCCTCGGACAAAAGGACACGCAGTCTTTGCGGCATTATCTTCAACTGGATGAAGAACGGATGCGAATGTGCCCGATATCGCTGATAGAATCAGGGCTTTGTATGGAAGGAGGGCGCTATCATGTCAATATATAGAGACTATCCCTTCCAAAGTATCCTCGCTCCTTATATACGGGATTATGTTGCAGAGAAACGCGCCCTTGGGTTTATTTATAACGGAAAGAGCTACCAATTATACAGGCTGGACCAATACTGGATCAGGAGAGGTTTTGAAGATGTCCACATGACTTCAGAACGACTCGATGAATGGTTGTGTGCCCTTCCTGGCGAGAGCAAAAGCAGCCATGGCAGCCGGATCAGTGCGGCAAAAAGCCTTGCCGTATACCTTCAGACACATGGGATCGCCTGTGACATACCACTTGTCAATGTTGGCAGGGAACAACCTAAGATCCACATCTTGGATAAAACAGAATTACATGAGTTGTTTGAAGTGATCGACTCGTACGTCCCTCATTCCGCAAACAGAGCAGATTTTCGCATGGCTGACGAGTATCCGATCCTGTTTCGTCTGTATTACTGTTGCGGGCTAAGAAATAGTGAGGCATGTTCTTTGAAAAGATCTGATATTGACTTAGAGAAAGGCATTATAACGATTTATAATGGCAAAAATAAAAAGGACAGGCTGGTATATCTGCCGGAAGACTTAAGGGAACTTGCCGCCATATATTTTGAATCGTTGAAAAGGGATCTTGGATATGAACCTTTCTGGTTCTTCCCAGGCAGATATCCTGACAGGCATATCCCTAAGACATCTATAGATAAAAGATTCAAGCAATTCTGGGGTATGACGCCATCATCGAAACATTGTGACAAGGACCCTACCCCTCATTCCCTTCGTCACGGATTTGTTGTAGACAGATTAAACAGCTGGATATTGAACGGGATCAACATCGATATCATGTTCATTTATCTGAGCAAATATCTCGGCCATAAAGATCCTGACGAGAGCTTTTATTATTATCATCTGGCCAAAGATGCATTCCGTATCCTCAGACAGAAAGACAGCATGTCTTCTGAAGTAATACCGGAGGTGAGGCGCAGATGAGAAGAAAGGTATTGAAAGATGATCTGTTTTTCTCCATGACCTGGGATTACCTGAGGGTCTTCCTGCCTGTTCAGCATCGTGACAGTCCCCGGACAGCTAAATCCTATGAAGACGGGCTGACCGTATTTCGCAGATATGTAACAGATGTATGCGATATCCCGATGGAACAGTTCCGTTTTGAAGATCTGACGTATGATTTTCTCCTCGATTACAGGATATATCTTGTAAAAAAAGGATACAAGGCAAATACAGTCAATCATCGTTTGGCAGTCATAACTGCCTATATGAAGTATGCAGCGACAAAAAAGACAGCATTATATCAGATTTACATAAACATTTCTGAAGTTCCTTATGTGGCAGTGCCTTCAAGGATCAGGGAGATCATCGAAGACAAAGAAACCATAAAAGATTTATTATCGTCTCCAGGGCCCTCTGCAAAGGGGATAAGAGATCAGATCATACTGGTCCTGCTTTATGATACGGCAATAAGGGCAGATGAACTGCTGGGGTTAGATTTTTCTGATGTAAATATCTCAGCTGATGAGCCGTTTATCCGTGTCCGGGGAAAGGGTGATAAAGAAAGGATCGTTGCTTTATCAGAAAAGGTTATCCCTCTATTGGAACAATATATTTCCCTTTTTCACAAGGATCAGAGAAAGTGTTCCACACCATTTATCTATACGGTGATCAAAGGGAAAACGGAACGAATGTCAGAAAGGAACGTGGAGCGCATAGTCAAAAAATATGCGGATATCATTAGAAAAGAACACCCCGATCTTCCTGAAAGGGTGTATCCCCATATGTTGCGACGTTCACGCGCAAGCGGCTGGTATCGCGACGGAATTCCGATTGAAACGATAGCAGTTATTTTAGGCCATTCCGATGCGAAAACAACACGAAAGTCTTATGCAAGTCCGTCAGTGGAAATGTTAAGGAAACAGATGGAAGCAGGGACTGATGCAGAACCAGACATACTTGGAGAAAAGACTTTATGGAAAGATGATGAAGAATTGGCCAGATTATGTGGCATTCGATAAGAGAATTATGCGCATCTTTTTTCTGGGAACCAGCTTGTTCTAATGGTTTCCGGAAAAAGATGCGGATAAGTAATTCCATCGGATAAGGTAAGATTGTTCGAAAAGCTGCACCTTCCATCTTCCAGATAGGTATATAGATACTGTTTTCGATTTTGGGCATACTTCACCGCAGT
>CADBQK010000356.1 GCA_902796775.1 uncultured Lachnospiraceae bacterium | reverse complement strand
TCCGGCTGGTGAAGGTCTGCATGAGGCAACTACTCAGCTGGAAGAGTATTTCTTCCTGGAGTCTCTCAAAAAAGGACAGTCCGGCAAGATCACACTTGAGGTTGGGCTGGACAGCGAGACTCAGGGCAATGACTACCAGGATACCATAGCAGACCTGGAGATGAAATTTGCAGTGGAGCTTCCTGAGACGGGCAGTAATAAAAAACGTGAGATAAAGAAAATCAACCGTACGGTCAGGGAGATGCGTAATGCTGTCAAGACCGGCGATGAGCGGAATATGCTTCCTTACTATATGTTGGGATTGTTCAGTGGATTGATCCTGCTGTTGGTCGGGTTTTACTCCCTTTCCCTTAGAAAGAAGGAGCGCGGCGAAACGGCAGCAGCCGGAGCAGGAAGGGAGGAATAGCAGATGAAGATCGCAAAACGGGGGTTTCTCCATGGGACGGTCTGCCTGCAGGCTCTCCTTCTGGCAGCAGTGATGCTGCTTGGCATGGTCCAACCGTCCGTGAAGGCCTATGCAGAGTATACTTACAAGATCCGGATCTTTACAGGCAATCAGGGGACGATCGATGGGGAAGATGAGATCGAAGAGTACCTGGAGAATGTGCCAATCGGTACTACCTGTACGATTCAGGCTTCACAGGGCGATGAAAAGGCTACTCTGACCCTTATCAAAGGAAAAGAGAAGAAGAAAACCTACGAGATCAAGCTGGCAAAAGACTCCAAGTATTACGTAAAAGGTATCCGCGAAAGCGGCCGGGATAACAATACAGTCGGTCAGGAGGCTACTGTTCTGTCCAGCTTTAAAGTAACAAGGGATGCAGATTATGTCATTGCCTATGGCATGAGGGGGGAGATGGTGAAATATACCATCCGCTATCATGATACGAATGGGAAACCACTTCTTGACAGTGAAACATATTATGCCAAGGACGGAGATAAACCAGTCGTAGCAGCTCCCTATATTGAGGGATATTTCCCGAATACCAGGAACCTGACAGGCACGGTCCGTGCAGGCAAAAACAATGTCTGGACCTTTATCTACCAGAGGGAGACCACTGGCGGCGGCGGGACGACCACCACGACAACGACTACCACGACCACAACGAATGGCGGCGGCGGGACGACCACCACTGCAGCAGATGAAGGTGAAGAAGAAGAAGAAGGCGAAGAAGAAGGCGGCACCGCCAATGCCAATCTTCCCGAGACAGCGGAAGATGTGCCGGATATCGTCGATATCGATGACCAGGAGACTCCTCTTGCAGAGTTTGAAACAGAGAGCGGTTCTGAAAGCGAGACTGAGACTGTAGCTGAGACAACACCTCAGACAGAGCCTCAGACAGAGGCTCCCCAGACAGAGTCAAGAGAGACGATCGATATCCGTGACAGCAAGACACCGGGAGCAGGTCTCTCGACACCTGCCAAAGTCGGAATCGGAATTGGTATCGTGGCAGCGATCGGCGTGGCTCTTTGGTACTTCTTATACAAACGTAAAGACAATTCCTGAAAAGGGTAGAAAGTCCATAAATACAGCTGTTATTCCTTAACAGATCAGCGAGGACGGTTATCCGGGGGCCGCAGTGCGGCCCCCTTTTTCTCTCTTTTTGACGTTTTGAAGGACCTGTTTCCTGATATCATGCAGACAGCGGCCGGACACCATACAGATCCTTTACAAACAGGACCCGCTCAGGCGGGCAGCACTAACAAAAACCTTGCAGGAATGCGGGTTTTCAGGTATAATAATACATTAAGTATGTATGTCTATTTAGGCTGAAGGGTAAACAGGGAACGGTATGATGGATAGTCAGGAAGATAAGACAATAAAGACAAGAAAAAAGAAAAAAAAGAAGCTGGTACCCGGCATTTGCAGGCTTGCAGGATTGCTGATCCTTGCAGCGGTTATCGGCTCCTGCAGTCTTGTTACGGTACCCAGGTTTCTCGGCTACCAGATCTTTCATGTCATAAGCGGGAGTATGGTACCCAAGATTCCGGTGGGCAGCCTGGTCTATATCAAGGAGGAGGATCCTGCCCGTATAGATAAGGGAGAGATCATCGCCTATTATAACGGGACTGCTGTGGTCGTACACAGAGTTGTTGACAACTGGGTATTTGAAGGTAAATTTACGACCAAGGGCGATGCCAATGATGAAGCAGACTTATCGGATATCACCTACAATCAGGTGATTGGCGTGATGAAATATCATATCCCCCGGATGGGTCAGGTTTTGATGATTCTGGATACAGGTATGGGAAAGATGCTGATGATCTGTCTGGCAGCCTGCGGTGCTCTGCTGGTCATTATCGGGAACCGGCTGGACACCTGATCAAGCTGGATGAGGAAGGATTGTTGACGGAAGGGGTGAAGACAGATGCAGCAGCCACACAGACGGAAGTTTCCGGGTTCTGCTTGTGCCGCGAAGATACGTATGGCACTTCTGCTGCCGGTCATGCTCGCTGCCCTTGGCTGCAACAGTTCTAACGTTCAGGCATCCGGTTCCGGCAGCCAGCTTGCTGTCGGCAGCTCTTCTGCTTCTTCACAGGTCCATAGTGAAGTCATGACGATTGATTTGTCTGAGGACGGATATACAGCCCCGGAGATGGCTACTTCCGGGTACCATGACGGGCAGGCTGAGGGAAACGAGAGTGTGAGGATCGATCTGTCCTGCGTAGATGAAGGTGTAGTTGCCGTCAAAGTCAGCTCAAAGCAGAAATGCAAGTTTCAGGTGCTGATGGGAGACGAGACTTATACCTATGATGTTGACTCGCGCGGTGAGCCCGGCGTGTTTCCGCTGCAGTGCGGAGACGGGCATTATCTATTCCGTGTGATGGAAAATGTCTCCGGTACGAAGTATGCGGTCCTCTACCAGACAGAGGCGGATGTCTACCTGCTGGATGAGTTCCAGCCATTCATCCGTCCCAGTGCCTATGCGAACTATTCAGAGAAATCCGCCTGCGTACAGAAGTCTGTCGAGCTGGCAAAGGGAGCCGAAGATGTCAACGAGGTCGTAGCGGCAGTTTACGGTTTTATCTGCAAAAGTGTGAAATATGACCGGGAAAAGGCTGCAAAAATTACGACTGGATACCTGCCGGACCCGGATGAGACGTTTGAGACGGGTAAGGGGATCTGCTTTGATTATGCAGCTCTTGCTGCTTCC
>CADBQK010000355.1 GCA_902796775.1 uncultured Lachnospiraceae bacterium | reverse complement strand
TCTCCTACAAAACCCGGAGCCAAGACGGTTCCGGGTTTCCTCATGTTATTCCATAACTGCTTTTAACTCTCTCCCGCTTACGCCGGGAGCGAGATGAGCATCGCCGGCTGCTGTATCCGCAGCCGCATGTGTAATGATTGATCTGTGCCATAGTATTACCTCCCGGTTATCTTTTCAGAATGCAGAACGGAATCAGCCAGAAGCATCCGACGAGAAATGTCCCGAGGCTCATCTCGCCCAGCCAGCAAAACAGTATAGCAATTACGATAAAGGTCACAATGTAAGTAACTATCTTTACCCAATACAGATCGTCCATGACGTTACCTCCTTTACACATATCATGATAATAGGAGTGGTGTACATCAGTATGCACAGCAAAAAGCCCTCCGAACGGAATTAGCTTCGTTAAATGAAAACTTAAATTCCGCTGACCGCCTCTGAGGGTGGAATTAACTTTTGCATTAGCTGGTCAGGCCGAAATTATAAGCGGCGCCCCCGCAGGGACGCCGCCTTAATTCTTGTCTTGATTTATATCTCGATCCTATTTACACGAATATCCACACCAGAAAGGCTATGAATCCGAATATCGCCAAGCCAAACAGGATGGCCGCAAACAGCACACAGCCACCGCTTCGCTCCTCGTAGTAGACCGGTCCTCCCACAAGGTCTTCGTACCGGTCCTCCGTCTCCGAATCGTAATATGTATCCGGATCTTCCCAGCCGACGACACCGTGAATGGAACCGTCATTCACATCCATGGACATGTGATCGCCCACACGCATATGTACATCGCCGTCGGAGTCAATTGCGGTGTGATCATCTATAGGGAATAAAAAGTCATTATCATTGAGATCAAATCCCGGTCCGCCCATAGCATTACCTCCTAGTGCATGTATGATATTTTACCATGTTCGCGCCTTTTCGTGTTGATACCATCCTTACACTATTAAAGTAACCGAGGCGCGGTACATGTGTATGTACAGCAAGTGTTTTTGTAAAGAGGATAAATATCATTTTAAGCGCAAGAAGTTCTCAATAACTACCCTTACAAACATGCAATTACTTTTACAAATGCCTTATGATATGTAATCGAACGAATGATCCACAAGGGATTGTCTCCTTTTGATCTGATGACTTCAAAGGAGCAGAAAAAACTGTTGTCTTCGCTTGACCTCTCACCCATTCCTCCTGATGAGGTCATCCTGAAACCACAGCTCATAAAACACTAACATTTCACCTGGACCAGGCAGAAGGTTTTATAGGATTCAACAAACGGGGTCTCGGTTACTTTTACAAAAGTATAGTACGCCGTTTATTCGCTGCGCCCGAATGATTACGAAAACAACAGTTTTATCTAATTATACACGCTTATAACGACCTGTTAAATCTTATTTTTATAATGTTGATCCTCGTCTAAAGGAGGATCACTTGCGTTTGCTTTTTCATTCAAGGAGAAAAGGCCGCCCGCGGCCTGCAACAATGAGAGTATACCGTTATCTCGAACCCTCACTCATTCTACTTTTCAGTAACCGGCTTGATCCATTTCCATGAAAGATAGTATGGGATATAGATGGCAAATTTAGTCATATCATCCGCTATGAGCATGATCAAGTATACGATTATAAACGGCAGTTCCAGAATAAATCCGGTAACAAAGACCAGCGGGATCACGATCAGGAACGATGCAACAGCATCACCAATCAAACCAATCATTGTATCTCCGCCGGCTCTTGAGATGCCCACAACAAATATGAGCGGAAAGTTCCTGAACACCATATCCACACAAAAGAACAACAGCATGATCCCTGCGGTATGAGAAGCCGCGGAAGATATATCAAACTGCGCCAGTAAAGGCAGTCGAATAACCGCCATCACCACACCCAGCATTATCCCCAACACAAAGGAAAGCAGCAAAAATTGGTATGAACGGTTTTTGGCTTCTTCTGTCTTGTTCTCTCCTACGCTCTTGCCTACAACGATCATGCAGCCGGTGTTGATGCTGTAAAAGACGACATAGATGAAATTCTCGATCGTTCGCACGACTGTCAGCGCTGCATAGTTTTCAATACCGAGCCTGGAAAGCATCAGGTTTAAAATGACAACGCCCAGCGCGAACAATCCGTCGTTGATCAGTACGGGGAATGCCTTCTTCCAGTATTTGACCAGGAATCCTTTCACCGCAAACAGCTTTTTGACCGGAGAGAGCAGTATATTCTTTTGCCATGCAGAAATGCCGTACAAAAGCACTGCATTGATTACAGACGCAATAAATGTGGCCAAACCCGCACCGGCGACCCCCATCGGTCTCACGCCCAGGCCTCCGAAGATCAGCCAATAATTGATAATGATATTGAACAGAGATGATATCCCGCTGCAAATCACCGGAAGTTTTACCTGCTCTATACTTCTCAGTGTGACACTGCCTATCTGTGTAATTACCGTGGTAATATAGGCAAGTCCTGCAAAGCGCAGATATGCTGCCCCTTCACCGATAAGGATCGAATCGTAATTTAGAAGTGACATGACCTTTTCCGGAAAAATGAAGCAGCCTGCCCCGATGATTGCGCATATCGGGATACTGCTGAGCATACAAGCCCCCATAGACCGGCATATCCCGTCAGTATCTCTTGCTCCGTGATACTGAGTGATAAATACAGCGCTCCCGGATGTAAAGCCATAGATGGCAGTCTCCACCAGATATGAGACTTGTCCGGCCAACCCTACCCCTGCCACCGCGACATCACCCAGCTGTCCGATCATTATGGTATCGACCAACCTGAAAGAACTCATGAGGATGTTCTGTATCATGATGGGCAGCACTAATGGAGCAAACAGTCCGAAAAATTCCTTGAGCGCATTAAGTTTTATTTCTCTGTTATGCAACATTCAAATTAATTTAAATTATATCCATTAATTGAATTTTTACGCACTATGTTATATATTAGTTTTATCACTAAACAAATAGAGAAAAAGTCATGAAGCTACAACAATTACAATACTTTACCGAGGCCGTCAAATACAGCAGCATCTCCAAGGCAGCTGAGGTTCTTCATGTATCTCAGCCCACAATATCTATCTCCATTCAGGAGCTTGAAAAAGAATTCAACGTCCCCCTCATTGCCAGAAGGTATCAGGGCTTTACGCTGACTGCCGAAGGAAAAGAGTTTTACGATCTCGCGATCAGTCTGCTGAAACAGGCTTCCCGCCTGCAAGACCAAATGGAGCAGTATGGTAATGCGGATCGCCCTGTTCACTTCGGCATAACACCGATGATGGGATCATTACTGCTCTCCGACCTGTATAAAAAAATCTGGATTAAATATCCCAATATCTCGCTCAAGACCGAGGAGCTCGGAAGCCGCATGCTTCTGAAAGACATTAAAGCAGATGTCCTGAACCTCGCGGTCTTGATTCATCAGAAAGAGTTCCCGAGAGAATTTGACTCTCTGTTGGTTAATGAACTGGAGCTAGTCTGGTGCTGCCTGCCTTCACACTATCTGGCCGAAAAGAAGTCTATCACTGCGGAGGATCTCAAAGATGAGCCTCTTGTCATGTTTGACGACAATTTTGCCGTCTCCGAGGTCATCGCCGATTATTTTCAGGATGCGGGCATTACTCCCTATATCATCCACTCGACACATCAACTCTATACTGTACAAAACATGATCCGCGACGGGATCGCTACCGGCTTTCTTCTTAAACCGATCGCCGAACAATTTCCCTGGTTAACCTACCACTCTCTGCCCAGAACAGTGAGATACAGTCTTGTCTGGCTCAAGAAAAAGGCCCTTCATTCCAATGTAAAGAAGATCATCCAGTTATTTGAGGAAGGGGTCTCATAACCGGATGATCTTCGTGATTGCTATTCGTGATGTCACCGCCTAAAACGAACCGGCAGTCAGCCCAAAGTCAAGAGTCACCGACGCACCCGTTATGGAGGCTGCTTTTTCATTTGAAGCCAAGAAAACTACACACTCAGCCACTTCTTCAGGGAGGATGAATCTTCTCTTTTCTTCTGCCTGCGGATACTGGCCGAGACCCAGCAGATCATATTCATCCCTGTCTTTGATACCGGAGTGCAGAAATCCCACGTCCAGCATTTTTGTCTTGACCATATCAGGACAGACGATGTTTACACGAATACCGTCTTTCGCAAAATCAATTGCCAATGACTTAGTGATCATATTCAAAGCACCTTTGGTGGCACAGTACAAACTAGCCTCCGGAAATGCTATGCTCCCTGCTGTAGAACCAATATTGACAATGGCTCCTTCTGTCTGCGCGAGATGCGGTCTGGCATATTTACACATGAAATATGTGCCTCTTACATTGATGTCGAACAGATCATCAAAGTCTTTCTGTTCTGTCTCATCCGTGGAAAGTTCAATATATTTCCCCGCCGCATTGACCAGCACATCCAGCCTTCCGGCTTCGGCAGCGATCTCGTTCACTACTTTCCCGCAATCTTGCACATTCTTAACATCCAGCATTTTGTAGCGGACCTGCTCTCGTTCACTGCTCAGTTCATCGACTGTCTTCTTCAGCGTCTGTTCATTCCTTCCGATGATGTATACTTGAGCGCCCAGATTCGCAAACAGTCCGGCGACCTCTTTTCCTATGCCGCCGTTTCCGCCGGTGACAATGACCGTTTTATCAGTGAAATCGCTCATGTCGGTTTCTCCATGTGTCTCTTCTCATCGATCACAGATTAGGATAGTGCATTTTAAATTTCATGAACCCGTCATCCACAGCAATAATCTCTGAGTTAACTGCGCTGGATTCATCACCGGCCAGATATGCTACTACGTCCGCCACCTGTTCCGGCTGTATAGCCTTCCTTCTCATCTGATCATTTTCCACCAGATCCCACATATCCAGTTCTCTATACTCTTCCAGCATGGCTGTATCCACTCTGCCGGGAGCTATCGCGTTGACTCTGATTCCATATGGTGCCAGTTCAAGAGCAGTTGTCTGTGTCAGGCTGGCAATACCGCCTTTGGAGGTAGTGTAACCGAAAAGTCCTTTAGCCGCCATGAAGGCATAGACAGAACAAGTGTTGATGATCGAGCCCTTGATTCCGTTTTTGATCATGCTCCGGGCCACTTCAACGATACAGTAGAACACGCCGTACAGGTTGACTTTAAGCACATCGTCAAAGTCTTCAACAACATCCTCGTCCATGATTGATTTGAGAGTTCCTATACCTGCATTATTAAAGGAAATATCGATGTGGCCATACTCTTTCTCAATCTGATGAACCGTATCAGCTACTGCTTGATAGTCAGAGACATCTGTGAGAAACTTTCTCGCCTGACCGCCGATTTCCTCTACCAATGAAGCGGTTTCATCCAGCTTCTGCTCGTTGATATCAACAAGCATCACAACAGCTCCCTCTTTGCTGAGCTTCAGCGCGGTTGCCCGTCCGATTCCTCCGCCCGCGCCTGTGACGATGGCCACTTTGTCAGTTAGTTTCATGATAAACCTCCTCTCTGATAATTCTGCCAACTGCGGACGAAGGCTCCTCTGCTGATCTGCTTTTTGAATCAACCAGCGTAATGGTAGACGCAATCGTCAACAGTACGATTCCCGCAAAAGTATTCCAGTAAACTGTTTCGTGGAGTATCAATATCGCTAATATAGGGGCTATGATCGGTTTGACAAAAAACGTCAGTGATCCCGTCGTCGCATCTGAATTCTTGATCCCGATAAAGTAGAAGAGATATCCGATTCCGGTGACCATGACCCCGCAGTACAGGACCACGGGAAGGTTGTCGATCACTCCGGCAGTAACCGGTCGTCCCATTACAAACATTACCAACAGCAGCACCAGCGATCCGAAGAAAAAGCTTATGCTTGTCTGCGTAAAAACTCCGATCCTGTTGACCGTTCTCTTCCCCATAACAGTATAGGTGCCGAATGTAACAGCTGAGGCGACCATAAATATGATGCCGACCGTTGTGTTTCCCTCCTGTATGCTCCACGGGCGGATCATAAATATCATCCCCGCAAGACCAATAAAGAAGGCTGCCCACTTTTTTCCGTTCATCTTCTCCGGAGTAAACAGGTGAGCAATGAGCATAGTAAACAGCGGATTTGTGCAGATCAATCCTGCTGCCGTTGCCGCATTGCAGCGCTCCACACCGAGCTGGAAGCAAAGCATGCTGATTGATATACCCATCACGCCCACGAGAAACATCCATGCCATGTCCTGCTTTGAAATGATGTCTGCCAGGGCTGCATGTTTCTTTCGCATCTGTTCTTTTGTTTCACGCACTGCAAAAGGTACCAGTACCAGTCCGCCTATAAAGAAACGCAGAAACGTCATCTGGACAGGATCAAGCTTGGTTCCCCCTATCTTGAGTGCAATTTCCATCGTTCCGAACATCAGTGCGGAAACCATAATACCGATTATTGTTTTTTTCATAGGACCTCTCTACGGAACGCCTTCTGATAAACTACTTGAAAGGCGAAGGCTCCGACTGACAATCGACAGCCGGAGCCTTCACTCTAAATCATCGATTCATCGGATAATCCGGGACAACGGCGTCACCAACCTCGGATGCTGTAGCAAACCATGCGTCATGCTCCATGAAGTAAAGGATCAGCTCCTCATACATCTGAAGCATATAGGCCCGGCCTGTGCACTGCGGATGGTTGCACAGAAAATAGCAGGCTCCGCCCAGTTCGCGGGCATAATCAAACATGGCTGTCCATCTGTCATAGATATCCTTTGCAGGCTTCATGCCCTCTTGGTCAAAGGGCTTCCATACATACTCGACCTGTGGGAAATCATCCAGGAACCACGAGACCGGAAGCTCCAGTATATCAGACGGTTCTCCGAAGATATTCGGACCGTCGTTATGGCACTCAACAGGTCTGGGATAATACGGATAGAAATCATTGCCCATAAGGGAGCTGTCATATTTAAATCCGAATTCTTTCAACAGCTGCGGCGTGTTGGGAGAGAAATCCCAATCCGGCGATCTGTAGACCTTCGGATTCTTGACGCCGATTCTCTCAAGCGCTGCCAGACCCATCTCGAATGTCCGGCGCTCTTCTTCAAGCGTCAAATCAAGCGGCGTCTCGTGAACATATCCGTGAAAAGCCACTTCATGTCCGCGCTTGACAATCTCCTTGCAGATATCCGGAAACGTATCAGCTGTATGCCCGGGAATATACCACGTGATCTTGATGTTGTATTTGTCATACAGATCCAACAGCCGCGGGGCAGCCACCTCCGCTCCGAACTCACCTCTGCTCATAAAGGCAGGAGATGTGCAATCACCATAATTCCACAATGCCTGAGCATCAAAATCTAAGCCTAAACTGACCGCGATCTTTTTCCCTTCCGGCAGTTTCACTTTTCCTGTATATTGCATAACGCCCTCCTTATCTATACAACTTCATCGCAATCAAACAATCAAAGTACATCTTCCAGACCGCTAATATCGACCGGTCTGTCCGCTTTCTTATCTTCAATCGCCTTCATCAGCTTGTCATACTTGACCTTTGATAATGTATACCGGCTGGTTGCAATAACAGCCAGAACAAATATCACAATGTATAAGCCGTAATTAAGCCAGACCAATCTGCTGCCGACGCCTGCTGCCTGAACCGCTGCTGACTCATCGAATCCGATAGCGTCCAGACCAAAACCGACGATAAACATAGCGAAAGCAGTTCCGACTTTCATAAGGAATCCATACAGTGAGACATATACACCTGTCGGTATCTCCCCTGTCTTGTATTCAGCAATAGCAGTCGTATCATAAAGCATGGAATAAATGATGCACCAGTGTGCAGCATTACCAACGGCATATAATAAAGTGCTGAGAACCAGGACCGGGAAAGAATACGGAATCAAAAGCATAATCCCGCCGGAAAGAATATAGGCAATATTACTCATCATAAGAATCGACTTTTTGCTCATCTTATGACTGAGTGCTGTGATTGGAATGACTGCGACGACCAATGCGATACCCTGAATCAGATAGACCAGAGATGTGGTCTCCTCTGATAAGCCAAAGGAGAATGTATAGACAAACACACTAAGCGCCGTTCCGCTGCCGACGATAAAGTTGAACAGCAAGTCGACGATATAAAGAATACGCAGCGGCCTGTTGCTGAAGCATTTTCCGTACGCACTTAATACTTCCTTAAAGTTTACTTTTTTGACTACTGCACCGGGCTGAATATTCGGATTCTCAGGCTCTTTGCCCTTCAATCCCCATGCAGCGATCTGATATCCCAGAATAGCAACGACTCCGAAGCAGGCTGATGCAAGGATCCATCCCATATTTTCACTCCCCGTCCTCTTTGCGAAGAAAGAGACGAGCATCAGAGTAGCAGAACTGGCAATTAGCTGACCCAGATTCATAAAACCATTTGCAAAGCCTCGGACATCATTTCTCTCTGTATAAGATGTTGTGATCTCGGCGCCAAGCGAAACATGAGGGATGACGCAGCTGGTCAGGAATCCCCAATAGAGAATGCCGGCAATAATGAAAAATGCAATTTTTCCTCCCATTGACATGTTAACGTTGGTATAGTTTAGAATCAGGGAAATGCCGAAGAACACTGATCCAACGAAGAGAAACGGTCTGCGGCGTCCGTGTTTGTTTTTAGTGTTATCTGACCATGTTCCAATCAAAGGATCTGTAATAGCATCCCACAAGATAGCTACCATGGAGATCGTTCCGACGATTACGGAATTGATACCGGCAATAGTAGTCAGGAAAAATACATACCATGTGTAATAAAAACAATATCCAATACCTTCTCCGACAGATCCGGCACCATAGATAAGTTTTAATTTAGTCGACAATTTTTGCTCTCCCATAGTTTTCCTCCTTTTTATGTTCTAAAGATCTGCAAGCATTAAAGCAAACAACTTGGTACGTGTCAGCAACGATGATATCCTCATATGCTCATTCGTTGTATGCATCTCAAACATATCCGGTCCAAGCGCATCAATCGTCGGAACACCGTAATAACTGAAGAATCCGGCATCCGCAGAACCTGTTGCAGCACATTCCGGCAAATCTAATCCGAGCTGCTCTCCGGCCTTCCTGGCCTGCTCATAAAGCGCCAGTGTCCCTTCGGTCCGCTCCATGACCGGGAAAGACCAGATGTAATCGACTTTGGTCTCGCATTTTGAGATAATTCCCAGTGTGGGAAGTCTTTCCAAATCGTCACAGATCTGCTGATAGCTGGAATTCTCGTACATATTGCAGATAAAATCAGCATGGGCATGTTCCCCGACACAGCAGAGGCGCTCGCCGGCATTGAGGATCGAAACATCGTATTTGATGCCTTTATCCGGATCATCCATTTCATACATCCTGCAAACCAGATTGCTTGCTTCATGGACCGCGCTTGCACTGTTCTCATCATTTGCAAACTGTGAATGATAAGGAATCCCTGTCACTTCAAACCAACCGTCGACACAGCCCGGTCTGGAGGTGATGATGCCGTTGTTTCCTCTGGCCGGCTCAAACATATAAGCTGCTTCGGCGCCAACACTCTCCTTCTTGTAGACATCTCTGGCCGAGAGAGAACACAGCTCCTCGTCGCAATTAAAGATCATCACGATCTCTTTGTTGGGAAGTGCGTTCTGCTTCGACAGAGCCAGGATCGAGTATAAAATGGCAGTTACACCGCCTTTGCAGTCTGAAACACCCAGACCGTACATGATATCCTCTTCGACACGTACAGGATGCTTTTCAACAGCCCCTTCTTCAAACACTGTGTCAAGATGCGCAACCGCAATGATCTTTCCGGTCGGGTCAGACGGCTTAATTCTTCCGATTACATGCCTCCCGTAACCGGGGGCATCCACATACTCTATGTCTGCTCCTATTTCTTTGAGTACGGGTTCGACCATTGCAATTACCTTGTCATTTCCTGCAATGTTCTTCGTCCCGCAATCTACCGAGCACATCTCTGCCAACTTGTCGAGCTGTTCTTGAAAACCGGTTTCGACTTGCTGAAGAACGGCCTCCTTAATATCAGCATTCAAAAGAACACACCTCCTCTCAGTTCCTTTCTTACTCACAGGTTATGAGTTCCCTTTTATATAAAAATACGGTACCCACGTGCCGAGAAAACGTCAAATTAAAGAATTTTTTATTAATATTAATTCATTTTATAAATATTTTATTTTCTCTGCTCTAAGACAGCTTCCACTCCAAAAAAACAACTGCCCGATGAACGGGCAGTAGTATTATCCGAAGATTGATATTTCTAAATATGCTCTCCGTTTTGATTCCTTAAATAAAATTGGTCTCCTCGTAATCCTCCTGTTCAGGACGTTTTACACCGGTCTGATCAATAGTATGCAGGAGCCACGACATATTTTTCCCGAGAACGCGCATAGTCTGGATCCCTTCCCGATCCTGCATCGCTTCCTCCGGAGTGTTTCCATGGACCACGTTCCAACAGTTTTGAGATGTCACTATCGGCATGTGATTGTATGCAAAGAATTTGTTGAGCCGGTCAAAGGCGGCGCTGGATCCGGAACGTCTGCAGCATACAACTGCTGCCGCCGGTTTCCCTTTGAACACATCAAGATTGGCGCAGAATGCCCTCTCCAAGACAGCGCATAGTGCCCCGGCAGGCCCTGCGTAATACACCGGGGAGCCGACCACGACTCCGTCGCATGATCGCATTTTTTCTATGATCACATTGCAGGCATCATCGCCAAAGACACAAGCCCCCGTCTCTGCGCAGCTAAAGCAGGCGGCGCAACCATGAACCGCGTCTGTACCTATATGTACGAATTCTGTGTCTATTCCATTATTGTCCAGGGCTTTGGCAACCTCTGATAATGCTGTATAGGTGCATCCATTCTTGTGCGGACTGCCATTGATCAACAACACTTTCATAGTCTTTACCTCCTTTAGGTTGTTGCTTTTTCAACATCATACTAACATCATAATTCTGCAGAAAGAAATAAGATGTCTTTATGGTGGTATAGACAGGTTTTATATAGACAAGGGAAGAGGATTGCCTTTTCGCTAGTCGTATCGGTCACATCAAAAAGTATCCTCTTATTATCGATATCAAACTCTCCGGTGTATGGAAACTGAAGTATCTCATGCTTACAATCAAACAGATCGTTACAATAGTGATCAGTCATTCTCAGCAATTCTTGCTCCGGCATTTCTTGAACGAAAAACTTCTTCTCTTTATCCGGAATATATACAGATGCATGCGGAATATGAATGACTGTCGGCGAACATGGTGTGCATTTATACTGACGCTCATGCAATAAGGCCGCCCCGACGGGCGGCCTTATTTGTTCTGCGAATTCTGTTATTTGTTACTGCTGGCCCAGCGGCTCCAGCCCGTTGTCGTACAGCTTAATATTGTCATCAACGATATTGTACATCTTATGTTCCAGGAAATACCGCACCGCGATATCGAACCGGCTGCTCCCGGACAGTACCATCCCCTCCTTCTCGAGCAGTTCGTTGGCCTCGTCCACGCTCAGATGCAGGGAAATGGCCAGCGCGCAGATGGTATTTTTGGTCGGGTGGTATTCCTTCTTGGAAAAGATCTTGGAAAACACCTGCTTGCTGATGTTGGCGCCGCGGTAGACTTCCGAGTTCTTCATATCGCGTTCGTTGATGAGCTGCAACAGATATTCTGAAAAGCTCTCATTGGTATCATCTATTTGATCCTTGAGTGAGGGGGCGGCGGGAATTGCCTGACTCGCAAAGCTATGGTAAGTGCTCCCCTCGTACGC
>CADBQK010000354.1 GCA_902796775.1 uncultured Lachnospiraceae bacterium | reverse complement strand
GGCGAGCTTTTTCGGGCAGTCCGTGAGGGACGTCCTGAGGAAGAGATCAGCCGGATCGTGGATT
Organism: uncultured Lachnospiraceae bacterium; assembly: GCA_902796775.1. The sequence goes on along the minus strand of CADBQK010000354.1, from coordinate 8,521 downwards.
TTTATGATTATCTGGAGATCCAGCCGGTGCTCAATAATGAGTTTCTGATCCGGGAGGAGGACAATGAGATCCGCAGTATCCAGGACCTGCAGGAGCTGAATAAGAGGATCGTACAGCTGGGAGCTGCGCATGGCAAGCCGGTCTGTGCCACCTGCGATGTCCATTTTCTCGATCCGGAAGACGAAGTCTACCGCAGGATCATTATGTCCAACCGGAAATTTGCGGATGCAGATATGCAGCCTCCGCTGTATCTGCGGACCACACAGGAGATGCTGGATGAGTTTTCCTATCTGGGGGAGAAGAAAGCCAGGGAGGTCGTCATTACAAACACCAACCTGATAGCGGATATGGTTGATGAGATCGAGCCTGTCCGTCCCGACAAATGCCCTCCTGTGATCGAGGATTCCGATCGTATCCTACGGGAGATCTGTTACAATCGTGCCCATGAAATCTACGGGCCGCAGATCCCGCAGATCGTGGTGGATAGGATGGAAAGGGAGCTGCAGTCGATTATCAGCAATGGATATGCAGTGATGTATATCATTGCCCAGAAGCTGGTATGGAAGTCTGTTGCAGACGGCTACCTGGTTGGTTCCAGGGGATCTGTCGGCTCTTCCCTGGTTGCATACCTTTCCGGTATTACGGAAGTAAATTCGATGCAGGCACACTATCTGTGCCCTTCCTGCCACTATGTGGATTTTGATTCGGATTATGTCAAAAGCTTTTCCGGCCGTTCCGGCTGTGACATGGAGGATAAGCTGTGCCCGGTCTGCGGACAGCCATTGGCCAAGGAAGGGCATGACATCCCCTTTGAGACTTTCCTTGGATTTTCGGGGAATAAGGAGCCGGATATCGACCTGAATTTTTCCGGTGATTACCAGAGTAAGGCGCATGCCTATACGGAGGTTATTTTCGGGAAGGGGAAGACTTTCCGGGCGGGGACAGTGGGTACCCTCGCAGACAAGACTGCATATGGCTATACCATGCATTATTATGAGGAGCATGACATCCACAAACGCTCGTGCGAGATCGGACGTCTTTGCAGTGGCTGCGTAGGTGTGAAGCGGACAACAGGCCAGCATCCGGGCGGAATCATCGTGGTGCCGCATGGGGAGGAGATCTATTCCTTTACGCCCGTACAGCATCCGGCAAATGATACGAATACCAGGATCGTAACTACGCATTTTGATTATCATTCTATTGACCATAATCTGCTCAAGCTGGACATACTCGGACACGATGATCCGACAATGATCAAAATGCTGGAGGATCTGACCGGAATCGATGCGACGAAAATCCGTCTGGACGATGCGAAGGTACTGTCCCTATTCCTGGGCCTGGATGCCCTGGGAATCGAGAGTGAAGATATCGGCGGGACTGAGCTGGGATCATTGGGTATCCCGGAGTTCGGTACCGAGTTTGCTATGCAGATGCTTAAGGATACCCAGCCGACCGCTTTTTCCGACCTTGTGCGGATCGCCGGTCTGGCGCATGGCACGGATGTCTGGCTGGGCAATGCCCAGAAACTGATCCGGGAAGGGAAGGCGGTGATTTCCACTGCCATCTGTACCCGTGATGATATCATGATCTACCTGATCAGCCGGGGGATCGATGATGCCCAGTCCTTTAAGATTATGGAGAGTGTCCGCAAAGGAAAGGGTCTGACCCCTGACTGGGAGGAGACCATGGAAAAACATGGCGTTCCGGACTGGTATATCTGGTCCTGCAAAAAAATCAAGTATATGTTTCCCAAAGCCCATGCAGTCGCCTATGTCATGATGGGCATGCGGATTGCCTGGTTTAAGGTTTACCAGCCGCTGGCTTTTTACGCGGCTTTCTTCACAATCCGCGCGACAGCCTTCGATTATGGCATGATGTGTCTGGGAAAGGGACCGCTGGATGAACGGATCCGTATGTTTAAGGATGTAGCGGACAAGGCAAAGAAAGATAAAACATCCCCGGACCTGTCGCAGAAGGAAAAGGATCTGCTTAAGGATATGAAAGTTGTGCAGGAGTTTTACGCCAGAGGCTTCTCCTTCCTGCCGATTGATCTGTACCGTTCCGACGCGATCAAGTTCCAGATCGTGGAAGACCAGCTCCTGCCTCCGTTTATGGCTATTGACGGGATGGGCGGCGTTGCAGCGCAGGCACTTGCGAATGCAGCTAAAGACGGTCCTTTTTTGTCTAAAGATGATATACGGCAGCGGGCGAAAGTGAGCCAGAGCACACTTGATACGATGGCTGGGCTGGGGATCCTCGGGAATATGCCCGAGTCCAATCAGCTGTCGGTGTTTGATATGTGAGAAACACCCGGGCCGGAAATACGAATACTGTTTATGGAACATGGTCAAAAACAGTAAAAAAGAAGATCAGGAAATAGGCACCTGCTTGATTGTGTTTCCTGCAAAACATCCTTTTTCCCTATTGTATTATCGTTATACGGGTGATATAATAGGCACGATACATGATGACAACGCAAAGAGTGGACGAGAGTCCACTCTTTGTGCGTGTTAGGGAACTGTCAGAAGATGGACCGGAAAAGCACCTCAGTTTTGTGCGGGCAGATCCGGAAAAGCGCAGACAGCTTCCGGGGGAGGGATTGCCGGGTGGCAGGAAAGAAGAATTATGCCGAAAGGACAGAGGCTCTGCTCGTACCGATTCTGGAGCAGGAGAGCTTCGAACTTGTCGATGTGGAATGGGTGAAAGAAGGACAGGACTGGTTTCTGCGCGCCTATATTGACAAAGAAGGCGGGATCACGATCGGGGATTGCGAGCTGGTCAGCCGTGCGCTGGAGGAAAAGCTTGACGCAGAGGACTTTATTTCAGAAAACTATATTCTGGAGGTCAGTTCACCCGGACTGGACAGGCCGCTGAAAAAAGACAGGGACTTTGCCAGAAGCATTGGCAAGGAGGTTGAGATCCGTCTGTTTAAACCGATCGACGGCACGAAAGAAATGACCGGCACCCTGCTCGCTTACGATAAAGATACAGTCCGCATCGGACTGGATGCAGAGAAGGAATTGGAGATTCCCAGAGCCGGGATCGCCAGGATCAGGCTCTGGTTTACCTTTTGATAGATAGGGAGGGATTCACAAAGATGAGAAGTAAGGAAGAGTTTAATCCGCAGAGGGAACTGATCAAGGCACTTGATCAGATCGAGAAGGATAAAGGCATTAAAAAGGAAATTATCCTGGAGGCTATTGAAAACTCTGTATTGGCAGCCTGTAAAAATGAATACGGCAATGCAGACAATATCCGGGTAGAGATGAACCGGGATACCGGAGAAATCAAAGTATATGCGGAAAAGACAGTTGTAGAAGAAGTGGAAAACCCGGAGCTTGAGATCAGCCTGGCAGATGCCAGGATCATACGGGAGGCATACGAGATCGGAGATGCCGTTCCCTTTGAAGTAATTCCGAAAGATTTTGGCAGGATCGCAGCCCAGAAGGCAAAGCAGGTCGTTGTCCAGAAGATCCGTGAAGAAGAAAGGAAATCCATTTATGATGAATTTCTGGAGAAAGAGCACAGACTGGTCACCGGTGTTGTCCAGCGTGTCAGCGGATCAAATATTTATCTGAATCTTGGAAAGGTTGATGCAGTCCTGACCGAAAAGGAACAGGTTCCCGGAGAGGAGTTCGTACCGACCGATAAGATCAAATTGTATGTAGTAGAAGTACGCAATACGACAAAAGGTCCCAGGGTGACGGTTTCCCGGACCCATAAGGATCTGGTGAAATGTCTGTTTGAAGAGGTCATCGACGAAGTCCGGGATGGTATCGTTGAGATCCACAGCATCTCCAGAGAGCCGGGATCCAGAACAAAAATTGCGGTCAGTTCTCATGACCCTGCAGTCGATCCGGTCGGTGCTTGTGTAGGCAAGGACGGGATCCGGGTCAGTACTATTGTAAATGAACTTTGTGGAGAGAAGATCGATATCATCAAATGGAGTGAAGATCCGGCTGAACTGATCGAAAATGCCCTCAGCCCGGCCAGAGTTGTCTCCGTAGATGCCGATCCGTTGGAAAAAACAGCTTCCATCATCGTGCCGGACGGCCAGTTGTCCCTGGCAATCGGCAAGAACGGGCAGAACGCCAAACTGGCGGCCAAGCTGACAGGATACAAGATCGATATCAAGAGTGAGTCACAGGCAGCTGGGCTGTAAAGGCAGGTGGCGGGATGAAAAAGATTCCGATACGTCTTTGTGCAGGCTGCCGGCAGGAGAAACCTAAAACAGCTATGATCCGGGTGATCCGGACTCCCGAGGGAGAAGTCAGACTTGACAGGACAGGACGAGGGAATGGACGAGGCGCCTACCTGTGTCCGAACCGGGAATGTCTCTCCCTGGCTGTGAAGAGGAACGGGCTTGAACATGCTCTGAAGATGAAAATTGCACCTGAAATATACGAAAAGCTGGAAGAGGAGATGAGGAGTATTGAGGGACAGGGTACTGGCAATGATCGGGCTGGCCATGAAGGCCGGTAAGGCAGCGACCGGAGAGTTTGCTGTAATCGGCGCGATCCGTAAAGGACGTGCCCGGCTGGTGATCCTGGCAGCGGATGCATCCGAAGCCTCAAAAAAGACTTATATCAGTAAGGCAGCATGGTACAAGGTTCCGGTTGTGGAATACGGTACCAAAGATAGCCTGGGCAGGTGCTGCGGAAAAGAAGAGAGGGCATCGGTCGTGATTATGGATCAGGGACTGGCCGATGCGGTCAGACAACGGATTGAGGAAAGATGATGGAGGTAGCCTATGTCAAAAATCAGAGTCTATGAATTGGCAAAGGAAATGAATAAAAGCAGCAGGGATATTATTATTGCACTGAAAAGACATGGAATGACTGTCGAAAGCCATGTCAGCCTGATCCCGGAAGAAGCTGCGGATAGAATCAGGGAATATTTTAAAAATGATAAACCAGCAGGCAAGGCTAAGCCTGCACGAGCAGCAAAAACAAAGACTGCTGCGGCCGCACCTGCACCGGCAGCGAGAGCCGAGACAGGCCGGACACTTTCCAGAGTACCGTCCATGGGGAGCAGTACTGCCACCCGTGGTACGATCGACAGCCGGGGCAATTTTGTCATGGCTTCGGATATACCTGCACCTGAGCCAGCCGCTCCGGTCAGGAAAGCAGCTGTTAAGGAGAAAGAAGCGCAGGCTGAAAAAACAGTATCCCCGGCAGCTGCACAGGAAACTGTTCCTGTAAAGGAAGACGTTCCTGCAAAGAAGGCAGAAACAGCTGTGAAAGAAGAGCAGGCATCTAAGACGGAAGTAAAATCTGTCCAGAATGCAGCGGAGACTGCCGCTAAGGAAACTGCTGAGGCAGCGCCCGCTGTGAAGACAGAGTCTGCACCTGCAAAGACGGAAACAGCTTCCAGGACGGCAACGGCAAAAGCCGATGAAGTACCGGTACAGGAAGTTAAGAAAGAAGAGGCTCAGTCTCAGGAAGCAAAAGAAAGCAAAGCTGCTGAAAAGACAGCTCCTGCAGCCGGCCAGACTCCTGTTTCCAAACCTGCGGCCCCGGCGGCGAAGGTCCGTACTGCGAAAGAGGGACAGCCGGTTCGGACAGGAGCCCAGCGTTCAAATGCTCCCCGTACAGAGCGCGGCCGTGATGCCGCTGCCGGGAGGGGACCCGGGGACAAATCCAGGACCAGGACAGCCCAGACAAGAACAGCGGATGATAGAGGAAAAGCACGTCCTGCAAGAGACGGACAGGCTCAGGGCAGAGGATTTGCCAGGGATGGAGCCGGCAGACCGGGCGGCTCTGGATCCGGAGCCGGGGCAGGCAGCGGCAGACCAGGAGGCAAGCGTCCCTTTGGCGGAGCAACTGCAGCACAGATGCCTCCCGCAAAAGATGATTCCAGACGCAATCATAAGAATAAAGACCGCGATAATAAAAAATCCGGAAGAGATTATGAAGAGACTGGTGCAAAGAACAGGGGCGGCAAGGGCTCTAAAGGCAGCTCTATGCGTACAAACCAGCAGCACAGCGGTCACAAGAAGCCCGGCGCACCCAGGCCTGCACCGGTGGTGGAGAAGGTCACCAGCATCGAGCTGCCTGAGACCATTACCATTAAAGAGCTGGCTGATAAGATGAAAATCCCTGCAGCGCAGATCATCAAGAAGCAGTTCCTGGCAGGAAACGTATATACGATCAATTCAGACGTCTCCTACGACGAGGCTGAGGAGATCGCTCTCGAGTACGATATCCTTTGCGAGCATGAGGTCGTTGTGGACGTTATTGAGGAGATGCTTAAGGAAGAGGAAGACTCCGAAGAGAACATGGTCACCCGTCCTCCGGTCGTCTGTGTTATGGGTCATGTCGACCACGGCAAGACATCTATCCTCGATGCTATCCGGAATACGCATGTTACCAGCGGAGAGGCCGGCGGTATTACCCAGCATATCGGTGCTTATGTAGTTGATATTAAGGGTCAGAAGATCACCTTCCTGGATACACCGGGTCATGAAGCATTTACGGAAATGAGACTCCGCGGTGCGCAGTCCACAGATATCGCCATCCTGGTTGTAGCAGCGGACGATGGTGTCATGCCGCAGACCGTAGAGGCGATCAACCATGCGAAGGCAGCGGGGATCGATATCATCGTAGCCATCAACAAGATCGACAAGCCCGGTGCGAATGTTGACAGAGTGAAGCAGGAACTGATGGAATATGAGCTGATCGCAGAAGACTGGGGCGGCAAAACCATCATGGTACCTGTCTCAGCACATACAGGTGAAGGCCTGGATGACCTTCTCGATATGATCCTGCTGGATGCAGAGGTACTGGATCTGAAGGCAAATCCCAGCCGTAAGGGCAGGGGTCTTATCCTGGAAGCACAGCTCGATAAAGGACGCGGTGCAGTTGCGACTGTCCTGGTACAGAAAGGTACACTCCGCGTTGGCGATAATGTCACCTGCGGTACTGCATACGGCAAGATCCGTGCGATGATCGATGATAAAGGCAAGCGTGTCAAGACTGCCAGCCTTTCCACACCGGTTGAGGTACTTGGTTTGAACGGCGTACCGCTTGCCGGTGAAGTTTTCCTGGCAACGGATTCCGAGAAGGAAGCCAGATCCATGGCAGAAACCTTTATTGCAACAAATAAGGAAAAGATGCTGCAGGAGACCAAGTCCAAGCTGTCTCTGGAGAGCCTGTTCGACCAGATCCGCGAAGGACAGATCAAGGAACTCAATATCGTGGTCAAAGCGGATGTGCAGGGTTCTGTGGAGGCTGTCAAGCAGAGCCTGGTCAAACTTTCCAACGACGAAGTGGCTGTCAAAGTCATTCATGGCGGTGTTGGTGCAATCAACGAGTCAGATGTTATCCTGGCTTCTGCCTCCAATGCTATTGTAATCGGCTTCAATGTGCGTCCGGATAATCAGGCAAAGACTGCAGCAGAGCAGGAACATGTCGATATGCGTCTGTATCGGGTCATCTACAATGCAATAGAAGATATCGAAGCAGCTATGAAGGGTATGCTGGAGCCGGTTTTCCAGGAGAAGATCATCGGCCACGCCGAAGTGCGCCAGACATATCGCGTATCCAGCGTCGGAACGATTATCGGCGGTTATGTACAGGATGGACAGATTACCCGTTCCTGCAGAGCAAGACTGCTGCGTGACAACGTTGTTATCTATGATGGAGAACTGGGATCCCTTAAGAGATTTAAGGACGATGTCAAGGAAGTGAATGCCGGGTACGAGTTTGGTATGTCCTTCGATAAGTTCAACGATATTAAAGAAGGCGACCAGGTCGAAGCCTATATCATTGAGGAAGTTCCGAGGTAAGCTGCAGCGGACACTCTGTGAGTGACTTGTAATCGTCCGGTTCATACCGGATAAAAGATGAGTGATAGATAGTTATGAGAAAAAACAGTATTAAAAATACAAGGATCAATGAGCAGGTACAGAGGCAGCTGAGCAGGATTATTCTGCGGGAGATCAAAGATCCGCGGATCAGTCCCATGACCTCTGTCACCAGCGTAGAGGTCTCTCCGGACCTGAAGACCTGCAAGGCTTATATCAGTGTGCTTGGGAGTGAGAAAAACCGTGAGGACACCTTTGCCGGTCTGCACAGCGCCGGCGGATATATCCGCCGGGAGCTTGCGAGGTCTGTCAATCTGCGCAATACTCCTGAGATCACCTTTATCATGGACCAGTCCATTGAATATGGTGTCGATATGGCCAAAAGGATCGATGAGGTCACCCGGGCGGATGCAGCTGCCCAGGAAGCCAGATCGCAGGAGGAAGAATCTGCTCAGGACAGCGCTGCGGAGGAAGATTCTGCAGGAGGAGGCTCAGATGCATAAGATTCTGCAGTCACTCCTTAAAGCCCGTACGGTCATCATATCCGGACATGTCCGTCCGGATGGAGACTGTATCGGTTCCTGTCTGGGCATGTATCATTATATCCGGGATAATTATCCGGAAATCGATGTCAGTGTCTATCTGGAAGACGTTCCGTCTGCTTACAGGATACTTCCCGGCAGTGAACAGATCCGGACTGACGAGCCCGATCTGCCG
>CADBQK010000353.1 GCA_902796775.1 uncultured Lachnospiraceae bacterium | reverse complement strand
TCGAAAATTATCTGCGCAAATATGGATTAGTATCTTGAAAAACAAAATAGAATAGTGTAAAGTAAGTACGTATAAAAGTACGTATATAAGTACTTATTTAAGGTAGGCAGTAAAGGGATTATATGTCCAAAGAGCTGGCAAAGACATGGTAAAGAGGGAAAAGTGTGTTAGAGACAGGCAGTCTGGTAGATGGGAAATACCGTATTTTGTATGAAATCGGTCATGGCGGGATGAGCAGGGTCTATCTGGCTTTAAATGAAAGGGCAAACAAGACCTGGGCGATCAAGGAGGTAGCCAAAAGCGGGACCGGTCATTTTGAGATCGTACGGCAGCGGCTGATCGCGGAGACGAATATTCTGAAAAAACTGAGCCACCCGCATCTTCCCAGCATCGTGGATGTCATCGATGAAAAGGACAGCTTCCTGGTCGTCATGGATTATGTAGAAGGCGTCAGTCTGGCATCACTGCTAAAGCACAGCGGTGCCCAGCCCTGGCGGGATGTTGCAGAGTGGGGCAGACAGCTGTGCGATGTACTGGCATATCTGCACAGCCGCCGGCCGCCCATTATCTACCGGGATATGAAGCCGGACAATGTACAGCTCAAGCCTGACGGAAGCGTGACTTTGCTGGATTTCGGCACCGCAAGGGAGTACAAGTATCTGGGCGGGGAGGGGAGCGATACCATCTGCCTGGGGACCAGGGGCTATGCAGCTCCGGAGCAGTACGGCGGCATGGGTGAGACAGATCCCAGGACGGATATCTACTGCCTGGGGGCAACGCTGTATCACTTGCTGACCGGCCGCAGCCCGGGGCTGCCCCCTTATGAGATGAAGCCCATCCGCCAGATCGATCCGGCTTTGCCGGGCGGCCTGGAATATATCATAGACAAGTGTACACAGGCGGATCCGGATCAGCGTTATCAAAGCTGCCAGGAGCTGATGTACGATCTGCAGCATATCGAGTCCTGCAATGCCGGGCATATCCGCAGGCAGAGGTTTAAGCTGGCTGTTTTTTGTCTGAGTACCGCTCTGACAATCCTGTTCGGGATGACGGCTCTTGTCAGCAGGGGGATTGCTGTCTCCCGCTCGGATCAGCGGTACCGGTACTATTATGAGGCGGGGAGGCAGGCAGCGCTCAGATCAGCAGCAGAAAATGATGCGGAATATCTGAAAAGCGAGGACAGCTGCCGGGCGGCTCTGAAGATCAAACCAGCCAGCAAAGACGTATTCATCCTGCTGGCCGGACTGTATGCCAAAAATGGGGATAATACCTTTGCCATTTCCCCGCGTGAAGAGAGCGCGATGAGGACCCTGATCATTTCCTGCAAGCTCGACAGAAATATGGACGCATATGCAGAGGCAGCTTTCTGGTGGGGATCCTTTTTGTTTTTTTATTATCAGAATGGAGACGCCACGGCAGTGAGCGGGCAAGCGGTAAATGGGGAGGGAAGCGCGGTGATGGCAAAAGTATATCTGGAAGCCGCAGCCGCCGCAGCTCCACGTCAGCTGGCAGATAACAGAAAGACGGGGGAAGCCAGGAAAGAGCTTGCCTGCGCTATGAGCAGGATCTGCAAGGGAGAGGTACTGCTGGACAGACCCGGATACAGCATCGTAGAGGACGGAGAAGAGTACAGCTATGCTTCATACTGGGAGGATCTGCGTATCCTGACCGGCAGGAAACTGGTGGAGAGTGTAAAAGGCGCGACGAATCATACAGATACGAATTTCCTGCTCAGTATGTATAAGCATGCAGCCGGCTCCCTGCTGGAAAGGATGACCAGATTCGGGAAGAGCCGGAGAGAGATACTGGCAATGGCGAAGCAGATTCGGGAGCAATGCGTTCGGCTGCAGAGAGAGGATCCGGCCTCTTTCATCCCCGGAAGTGAAGCTGCACTGCTGCAGGATGACGTAAGCAGACAGCTTCAGATGATCGAGAGTAAGACTGGTGCATGGAAGCAGGGAGGGCAGTAAAGACATGGGAGATTCTATGGATACTTTGAATATGGTTTTTCATATCAGTCTGGCATTGGCAGGGATCCTGCTGATTTTGTCTGCCGTAATCTTTTTCCGGCTGAAGATCGGGGATGTCCTGATGGAACTGACAGGCAGATCCAGAGCTGCTGCGATCCGGCAGCTGGATGAGAGGTATGAAGCACGCCCAGGCTGTGCCGGAAGAAGCAGCACCACTAGACGTGCTGTTCATACCAGAAGCAGCAGATCCGCCAGTCATACCAGCAGCGATAGTCCCCCAAGGCGCAGAGCAGGGGGGGTACGCCGTCTATTTGTCCTGATTCTGGCTGCAGCCCTGCTGCCGGTACCTGTCTGTATGGTCCGGGCTGCACAAATACAGGACTTTCATCCTGCGTATCTTGCCGGAGAGGTGCTGAGGGGTCAAAGAGGACCAGATGGTGACGCAGATACAGCCAGATCAGTCCTGGGATCCGGTCCGGAATCTGAGACTGAGTCTGCCTCAGCATCAAAGGCGGAGTCTGAAATAGAGACAGAGACTGAATCAGAGTCGAAGCTGGAGTCCGGGACAGAGACTGCAGCCGAGTCAATGCAGGAGTCTGAGACCGGGACCGATTCACAAGCGGGGCCGGAATCTGACCTGGAAACAGAGGAGTCCTGCGCTCCGGCGGATATCCCGTTTACGATCACGATTAGCGGGCTGTCTGTTACAAAGCATGGAAAAACAGCATATCCGGTGACGATACGGGATGGCGGGGAAGAGATCCGGGTAACAGACGATTCTGTGCAGCGGGAAGTTTATCCAGGGGAGACCTTATCATTCCTGGTTGAGGAAGGATTTATTCTTGAAAGAGACAATCTTCCTGTCAGCAGCATCGTTGCGGAGAATGATGAGAATGTGGAGTTAACGGTCAAGGCGATCGAAAGGACAGTATGCTATCATGATGCTCTTGGAAATGCTCCGGCATCCGATACGCTGGATATTCTGATGGATGATTTTGCTGTTGCAAAAACACCGGACGGATTTGATGCAGATATCTATGATTTTCTGGGCTGGTTTGAGGACAGGGACGGCCTGATCGATCTTGATAACGGGAATGAAAAGGTGGAGACGATCAGGATCACAGAGGATCTTTTTACGGATCCGGCGGAGGATATCAATCTGTATGCCCTGTATGGGATCAGAGGAGCACTCTCTATAACAGGGGAGGGACCGGTATCCTCAGCACCGGATACAAACATGGAGATCCGGGCCGTTTCAGGCGGAGAGGATCCGGGCAAAGATATATGGTTTAGCGGGGATGTAACCCTGGCTTTCTCGTCAGAAGTATTTGCAGCAAAGGAGAGTGGGCACGCAGCAAACGATCTGCACTTTTCCGTCCATTACGAGACAAGGGAAGGTACGGGGTCTGATACGGCAGGCGAAGAAACACTCGAGGGGACAAAGCTTGTTGAGGCATCGCAGGGCAGCGGAAAAGTCTCTGTTTTTAAGCTGGAGGAAGCTTATGTTACTGCCGGGGAAGAGGGCATAAACTATGTGTACCGCACGGATGCCCAGGCAGCGGTATTGACGGTGCATCAGGATCTATGCAGACCGGTGGTAAGCAGTGTACAGATCGATTTTCCGGACAGCAGCAGATGGAAATGGAATCCGGTGATCGGCAGCTTCTTTAACAGGAGCATCTCCATTGCCATACAGGCAGCAGATGTGAGCGGTCATCCTGTCCCGGCGGATGCCGGTGAGAGTACAGATGCTGTAAACAGCGGGGTTGGAGAGATTACCCTGATTCTGTATGATGTGATCCGGGACGGGATCTCACAGAGTACACCCTTACAGATTACAAAGACAGCAGGCCTGGAAGACAGCAGGGCTGGCTTTGCATCGTTTATGATACCCGCTCAATGGCTGGAGGAGGCAGGAAGCCCGGACTATCCTGATTCCCTTCAGGGCAGGCTGCAGATTCTTGTTTCAGACAAAGCCGGAAATACTGCCACAATCTCTCCGGATGATAAAGAAATAGCCCGGACCCATCTGGAGACAGATGATTTCTTTTATGAGACGATCCTGCCCTATTCCAGACTGATGATCGACGGGGAGGAATATCATGAAGAAACAGAGACAGAGCCGAAGTCAGATATCTCAGACGCTTCATCACAGTGGTGGCTCAAAAAAGATGCCCGGCTGATCCTGGAAGCGCATGATGATGCAGATGAGGAAAGCAGTTCTAAAAGCAGCAGGAAAAACGCCGGTCTCTATATCCTTGATTTCACAGTAAATGGGGAAGGACAGGCACACACATATATGATCAGCCCGGAGGATAACCAGTTTGAGCAGCGAGATGACCTTCATTCCTGGATTTCCGATAAAGAAAACATGGAGACAGGTAATGGGACTGGCAATGATTCAAATGCGCAGGCGCCCAACCCACAAACGCT
>CADBQK010000352.1 GCA_902796775.1 uncultured Lachnospiraceae bacterium | reverse complement strand
TGGCGCAGGGCTTGTCATGCAGTTGGTCTATAACCTGATCCGGTTTGAGCCGCGGGATCTCAGACATAGAAGCCTGATAGAGACAACACGGGAGCTTTTATCCGGTCCGGATCATCCGGCAGACAAAGCTGCGCAATGAGTCCCGGGAAAGGGCAGGGCCTCTGCCACCCAGACAGACGGCCGGTATATTTAATCGGAATCTGATGAAATAGAATCAGAGAAAAGAGTCTTTGATGCTGTGCACAGAGGCTGTCATAAAGAGGAAAGAATAAGAGTGAAAATGATTGTCAGGAAATATGAGGACAAAGATCTTCAGGAGATGATTCGCATCTGGAACGAGGTTGTTGATGACGGAGTCGCATTTCCCCAGGAAGAGTATCTGGATGAAGTCTCGGGGAAGGCCTTCTTTGCATCCCAGACATATACCGGTGTGGCGGAGAAAGACGGACAGGTTGCAGGCCTGTACATCCTCCATCCCAACAACATAGGCCGTTGCGGGCACATTTGCAATGCAAGTTATGCGGTTTCCTCCCATGTGCGGGGACAGCACATCGGGGAAAAACTGGTAAAGGACTGCCTGGAGAAGGGAAAGGCGTTCGGATTTAAAGTCTTACAGTTTAATGCTGTGGTGGAAAGCAATATTCATGCCAGACATCTCTATGAGAGACTGGGATTTGTCCAGCTGGGCACGATTCCGGGAGGCTTTCGGATGAAGGATGGGCACTATGAGAATATTTGCCCCTATTACCATATGCTCTAGCATTTTGTGCTGGAGAGGCAGCGGGGAATGATGCAATTGCGAGGCGATTACGATTGATTGCAGCGGCAGTAAAATGCCCGGGGCATGGAACTTCATGATAGGATGACTGCAGCCTGAGAAGAGGGAGAAGGACTGTGAAAGAAAAAAGCAGGATAGGAAACAGGAAACAGATTTGTGCAGAAATCAGAGAAGAGTTGTTCCGGCTGCAGGATGGGAAGTACAGGGACTTTCAAAGGAAACTGATTCCGACAGCTGGGGAGGACACGGTGATCGGGGTGAGAACACCGGAACTTCGCAAGTACGCAAAGAAACTCGTGAAACGGAAAGAGATTCAGGACTTTTTGACGGATCTGCCTCATCAGTATTTTGATGAAAACCAGCTGCATGCTTTCATCATCTGTGAAATCAGGGATTACGCCCTCTGCCTGGAGGAAGTGAACCGATTCCTGCCTTATGTGGATAACTGGGCCACTTGTGATCAGATGGTACCGAAGGTTTTTGGAAAGGAGAAGGGAGACCTGCTGGAGCGGATTAAGATCTGGATTTCCTCTGGAGAAACCTACACGGTCCGGTATGGAATCGGCATGCTGATGCGGCATTTTCTCGATGCAGCCTTTGACCCGGCGTACCCTGAGATGGTGGCGGCAATAAGATCAGAGGAGTATTATGTCAACATGATGATTGCCTGGTATTTTGCAACGGCCCTGGCAAAGCAGTATGAGGCCATATTGCCATATATCGAGGGAGAGAAACTGGATCCATGGACTCACAATAAAGCGATTCAGAAAGCGGTGGAGAGTTACAGAATCACACCGGAGCAGAAGGCATATCTGAAGGGTCTCAAGATAAAATCAACCCTTGCCAGACGTGGTGAATAGAGCATATGAAGAAATTATTTGATGAGATACCCTATCTGGAAAATGAAAACATTATTCTGAAAAGGCTGGAGGAAGAGGACAGGGCAGGTCTTCTTGAACTGACCGGCAGTGAGGAAGTGTACCGGTATCTGCCGACCTTTTTGCTGGAAAAGCAGTACAGTGATATGCACCTGATGCTGGAGGATTTCTATGGCAGCTGCCCATGTTCTGGAGAACAATGACTTTATCATGACCGCCACATCGGTTCCGGAGGACTGGGGTTATCAGGAGCCGACCATCGCTGACAAATGGTTCCGATAGAATAAAAAAGGAAATCAGTACATAAAAAAGAGAGCCCGCTCGGGCAGGATCCGGAGATTTTGCGGATTCTGCATGAACGGGCTTTGTATTTTTTATTCTTTTTTTGAATGAGTATCCCGTTTTTGAGTGAATATCACGCCGCAGCTGGTCAGACAATCACATAATTTTTTGGAACTTGTTCCAGGGGATGTTAAGGGACTTTCCTTCATTTAAAAGTTCATTGACATGCATCAGGAGAGGAAAATCATTTTCGCTGACTTTTCCTCTTTTGGCCAGGGCTTTGACGGCCCGGGCGGTCCGGGTAGCGATGACAACAGCCTCCAGAGTCTGCCCTTTTAATTGTGCCAGCGTCTCTTCGATGCTGCAGCCCTTG
>CADBQK010000351.1 GCA_902796775.1 uncultured Lachnospiraceae bacterium | reverse complement strand
GAGGAAGAATGAAAAATACCAGAATGCAGCTGTATGTAAAGGCTGCAGAAATACCAATAAGATGCAGGATAGTAATGATGAGGAGCTGACTGAGAGTTCAGTAAAAGGCTGCATCTCAGTTCCGGAAATCTGGTATCCATGCAGAGGGTGTCCATATGCTAAGTCAATGCCGTGTATCGGCTTTTGTATAAGGTTGATCAGAGGGGAGATGAGAGAGCGGAGGTTAATCCATTCATGATCGCAATTCTGGTCATGTGCCTGATGGCTTAGGTAATATTCAGAACAAAAAAGTAGTAAATGAGGTTGAGAATATGAGAAAAGAACAGTCCCTGCTCCATCTGATCCAGTGGGTAATCCCGCCGTAGGATGGCAGCAGGCCGATGGTATTCAAAAAACGATCAGGAGCGGTCGAAGAAAGGAGGAATCGGTCATGCAGGATGAAATCAATGACAGAGTTGTCGCTCTTTCGATCCGGTTGGGAGAAAGTGGAGCGAAGCTGACGACAGAACTATTGAAGCAGGCTATACATCAGTATCTTGCAGGCAAAGAAAAAAGCAGGCAGGCAGCCAGAAGCCGGGAACCGGAAGGTAAAATGACGATCCGGGAGCTGATGAAGAAGAATGCTGAGCTGACCAATATTGAAGTGACCGATCAGAACATCCGGTCCTTTGAGAAAGTGGCCAGAAAATATCATATTGACTTTGCCCTGAAAAAAGATAAAACCGGCGAAAGGCCCAGATATCTTGTATTCTTCAAGGCAAAAGATGTAGACGTGATGAATGCGGCGTTCAGGGAGTATTCAGCCCGGGAACTGGCACGCGGTGATAAGCCTTCGATCCTGAAACAACTCCTAAGATTTCAGGAGAAAACACAGCAAAGAGGACAGACTCAAAACCGGGAAGCGGATCGTCAGGTCCACAGAACCAGGGAGAGGGGGCAGGAGAGATGATATCGGCAGGGAGAGATCCAGCGGTAGTAAAAAAATATCTGATACGCAGTATTCCTTACCTGTTGATATGGTACCTGGCTGATAAATACTGCTGGCTGTACCGCATGGCCCCTGGAAAGAACACGGTTCAGAAAATCATTTTCTGTGCCATTCAGCCCCAGGCAGCATTTATCTCTCTGCTTCCCAGCCTGCATCATGCGGATATGCTTGCCGGAGCAGCGGCTGCTCTCCTGATCCGGGCAGTGGTATATCTGAAAGGGAAGAATGCAAAAAAATACCGCCATGGTATTGAGTATGGTTCTGCCAGATGGGGCTCCCCGTCTGAAATCAGACATTTCATGGACAAGGATCCGGAGAACAACATTATCCTGACCCAGACGGAAAGCCTGACTATGAGCAGCAGGCCGAAAGATCCAAGATATGCCAGGAACAAAAACATACTGGTCATCGGCGGATCCGGTTCCGGCAAAACAAGGTTCTTTGTGAAGCCCGGATTGATGCAGTGTTACTCAGAAAAGTATCCGGTTTCCTTCGTGGTAACTGACCCGAAATCTACCCTTCTGGTGGAAACCGGGAGGATGCTGGAACACGCAGGATATGAGATCCGTGCACTCAATCTGATCAACTTTGCAAAGTCCTGTCACTACAATCCCTTCAGCTATATCCGCTCAGAGAAAGACATTCTGAAGCTGGTCAACACCCTGATTGCCAATACGAAAGGAGAAGGGGAAAAGTCCAAAGAAGATTTCTGGATAAAGGCGGAAAGGCTGTATTATCAGGCACTGATCGGATATATCTGGTACGAGGCGCCTGAAAGGGAAAAGAACTTCAGTGCACTCCTGGAAATGATCAATCTTTCCCAGACCAGGGAGGATAACGAAGATTTTAAAAACGGGGTGGATCTGATGTTTGAACAGCTGGAAAAGAAAGATCCGGATCATTTTGCTGTCAGGCAGTACAAGAAATACAAACTTGCTGCTGCCAAAACTGCAAAAAGTATCCTGATCTCCTGCAGTGCCAGACTATCACCTTTTGATATCAAAGAACTGAGGGAACTGATGAGTTACGATGAAATGGAGCTGGATCTTCTGGGCGACCGGAAGACAGCCCTGTTTGTCATTATCAGCGATACGGATACAACCTTCAATTTTGTGGCAAGTATCCTGTACTCACAGCTCTTTAACCTGCTCTGCGACCGGGCGGATGACTATTACGGCGGACGCTTGCCGATCCATGTCCGCTGTCTTCTGGATGAGTTCGCAAATATCGGGCAGATCCCGAATTTCGACAAGCTGATTGCTACGATTCGCAGCCGGGAGATTTCTGCATCCATTATTCTGCAGTCCCAGAGCCAGCTCAAGACGATTTATAAGGATGCAGCGGACACAATTGCAGGCAATTGTGATACGACACTGTTCCTTGGCGGAAAAGAATCATCCACATTAAAAGAGATGTCGGAGATGCTGGGGAAGGAGACAATCGATTTTTACAACACCTCTGACACCCGGGGAAGCAACCGCAGTTACGGGATCAACTATCAGAAAACCGGGAAAGAATTAATGACAAAAGATGAACTGGCAGTCATGGATGGCGGAAAATGTATTCTGCAGATCCGGGGCGTCAGACCTTTCTTTTCCAGCAAGTATGATATCACCCGCCATAGGAGATATCGCCAGCTGTCAGACTCTAATCCGAAGCTGGCATTTCATATGGAAACTTACCTGAAACACCGGCTCCGGCTCAGGGATGATGATATAGCAGAAGTCTATGAGATCGACCTGGGGAAAGGAGCCTGATCATTAAAACAGAGCATGACAACAACATAAAACCTTGAGAGGAGGTGGGGCGTTGTGAACTTCTTTAATAGCGCGATCCAGGTTCTTCAGACAGTCGTGATGGCTCTTGGGGCCGGGCTTGGTGTCTGGGGCGGAATCAATCTGCTGGAAGGGTATGGCGCAGATAATCCTGGCGCTAAGAGCCAGGGGATCAAACAGCTGATGGCAGGAGGCGGTGTGATACTGATCGCAACAACTCTGGTGCCGTTGCTGGCCGGACTATTCGGATAAACACAGGGGCAGGGAGCAGTACATCTACCAGACTCCCTGCCCCTCTGACATTGTAAAGGGAGGAGGAGACGGTTGTTTGATTTATTTGAGAAGATAGAAAAAGAGTTACGCCAGCTGCTTACGGTATTTATTACCAGCAATCTGAAAACGATGTTTACGGATGTCAATACAAAGACGGGATCGATTGCCGGCCAGGTGGGAAAGACCCCTCAGGCATGGAACGGCAGCATCTTTTCCATGATCCATAACCTTTCACAATCTGTCATGGTCCCAATAGCGGGGATGATCATCACATTTGTCCTCTGTTATGAGCTGATCAGCATGATCACAGAGAGGAATAACCTGCACGACATTGATACCTGGATTTTCTTCAAGTGGATCTTTAAGTCATTCATCGCTGTCTATCTGGTGACCCACGTTTTTGACATCACGATGGCTGTTTTTGATGTGGGCCAGCATCTGGTCAGGGCAGCGGCAGGTGTGATTGGAGGGAATACATCAATCGATATCAGCAGTACGATTTCAACAATGAAGACTTCCATGGAGTCCATGGAGCTGGGAGAGCTGCTGCAGCTGGCACTGGAAACGATGGTCGTATCACTTTGCATGAAGATCATCTCGGTCCTGATTACCGTAGTAATGTACGGAAGAATGATCGAGATATATCTGTATACTTCTGTGGCTCCGGTCCCGTTTGCCACGCTGGCAAACCGTGAATGGGGACAGATCGGGAACAATTATGCCAGAGGACTGCTTGCACTCGGATTCCAGGGATTTTTTATCATGGTGATCGTCGGGATCTATTGTGTGCTGATCAATTCTATGACCATCGCAAAGGATGTTCATTCAGCGATCTTTTCTATCGCAGCATATTCTGTGATACTGTGCTTTGCCCTGTTCCGTACCGGGTCTGTCAGCAAATCGATATTCAATGCAAGGTAATGTGATAAGGCAAAGAAGGAAACCATAGAAGGAGGTGATGAACGATTGGCATCTTATTTGTATGTAAAGGTCCCAAAGGACCTGTCTAAAGTAAAAACAAAGATACTGTTTGGACTGACGCTGAGACAGCTGGTCTGTTTCGGCCTGGGCGGTGCGGTGTCTGTGCCTGTCTATTATCTCAGCAGGCAGGCACTGGGAACAACGATAGCGGCTGTGCTGATGATCCTGATCGCACTGCCGTTTTTTTTATTCGCAGTATATGAAAGAGATGGCATGTATCTGGAAAAGATCCTGAAGATCATCTACAGGCAGCAGTTCCAGAGACCCGGGATCCGGCCCTACAGGACCCGGAACTTTTATACAGCCATTCAGCAGGAAATTTACGACAGGGAGGTATTAGGCATTGGCATGGATGAAGAGAAAACAGAAAAAGGAAAAAGACGAAAAGGAAATGCAGGACAGAAAGGCAGACCAGCAGGCAAAACCGGAG
>CADBQK010000350.1 GCA_902796775.1 uncultured Lachnospiraceae bacterium | reverse complement strand
TACCTTTACAAAAACCCCGGCGGCTACTGCCATATACCCCGGCAATTCATGCCATGAGGAATAAACGATAAAGATAGTGGATCTACTACATTTTTGCAGGCAGAAGCATATGATTCATTTTAAAAGGTCATCGGATAGAGCCGATGACCTTTTCAGATACGGTCAGTCTTTCAGGACTGCCAACAATTCTTTTTTCAGCAGAGGGATGTCAATCGGTTTTGCGATATGCGCCTGCATCCCGCTATCCATGGCTGCCTGCACGTCTTCCTGGAAAGCGTTGGCGGTCATGGCGATGATCGGGATTTGCGCCAGCTCTCTGTTGTCAAGGGAGCGGATCGCACGGGTTGCTTCGTAGCCGTCCATGACAGGCATCTGGATATCCATGAGGATGGCATTGTAGTATCCGGGTGCAGAGGCAGAAACCATGTCCAGGGCTTCCTTACCGTTTTCTGCTGTTTCCACCTGAAAACCCTCCTGTGACAGGATCATTTTTGCGATTTCCATGTTGATCAGGTTATCCTCGACGAGCAGCAGACGTTTGTCCGCGAAGGTAACCGCAGTGTCTTCTTCGAGGAGTGATGTATCTTCTTCAACAGGGAAATTTTTTTCCTGTGCCAGCTGCAATTTAAGCCTTATGATAAACTGCGTACCGCTGCCGGGAGTGGTCAGGACCTCGATGGTTCCGCCCATCAGGTCGATCAGGTTCTTGACAATGGTCAGGCCCAGTCCGGTCCCCTGCATGCCGCTGTCTGTGGATGTGCGCTCCCGCTCAAAAGCGGTAAACATCTTATCGACAAACTCACGGGACATACCGATACCGCTGTCCTGTATACGGATTTCATAGGTGCCATAGCTGTTTTCTTCCGAGCCTGCTTCCACCAGGATGGCTGTGATCATCCCGCCTGCGGGTGTGAATTTGTAGGCGTTGCTGATCAGGTTCAGCAGGACACGGTTCAGGTTTTTGGGGTCGCACCAGACAAGAGGATGCTGTACCTGTGTATAGTGAATAGAGAAGTTCAGGCCTTTTTGCTCCATCTGGTCTCTAAACAGTTCACCAATTTCATCGAAGACTTGGCGCAGATCGGAGGGTTCATAACTAAGCTCAGTTTTTCCGTTTTCGATCCGGCTCATTTCCAGGATATCGTTGATCAGGGACAGCAGGTGCTGGCCGGACAGGGAAATCTTATCCAGATACCCCCTCATGGCCTCGACAGAGTCTTCTTTGCGTGCCAGGTTTGTGTAGCCGATAATGGCGTTCATTGGTGTACGGATGTCATGGGACATGTTAAAAAGAAACTGGCTTTTGGCAAGGCTCCCTTCGACAGCCCGGATCTTTTCTCTTTCTGCGGCTTCGTGCTTAATGCGGACAATATCCTGGATATACAGCATTACGGCGAGACCGATAAAGATAATGATCAGCACAGCCAGGCCTCCGACGACCAGAACAGTACGGATTTCTTCAATACTGTCTTTTGAGAAAAGCAGTTTGGCAAGACCCATCAGGGCTGCATAGACAAGAAGTGCAAAAAGAACTGTTCCGGAAGTTGACAGGCCGCTGTATTCAGTGAGGGTGCTCCTTTGGATCGTTCTCCGGTAGAAGACAAAGCCAAGGAGGCACCAGAGTGAAAGTAGCAGGAATGCTTCGCTGCCCATGGCTTCCATGGCAGACAGATGAGGTACCAGCTGGACAATGGCAAAGCAGACGGAAATGACTGCTCCGACAAGCCCGATCTTCATGATCGTCCTGTTGTTTTCAGACTTGGCGATGCGGTATGCTGCGGCACTGGTATAGCCGTAGGCGACGATTGCTCCAAAGGATGTGAGGTCCACAAACCAGATCAGGGTGTTGCGTCCCAGGAGAGAGATAAGGATGGAGAGCAACATGATAAAAAGGATACTGTAGGTTGTTTTGGAAAACTTTTCCGACAGGATCTGATCTTCAGCCATGGTAGAAAGGACACGCACCGTAGCCCGGTATGCTCCGATAATACCAGTCAGAATCGCGGCCAGGGCTGTGATGGTGATTACTGCAAGACCGAACGGGCCAATGAGAGATTTTGCGACATAAAAAGTCGGCACCGCTTCCACCCCGCCCAGCTTGCCCAGATCCTGGATATAGTCTGCCCAGGAATGATAGCCGTCCGGCCAGGATGCTGCACTGACAACTGACATGGCGATATAGGCAAAGCCGGCGAACAGGATGGAAAGAATCGTGATCCGTCCTGCTTTTTTTACGGGGAATTTAAAGTGTGAGGTCTCAAAAGAAGTAACTTCGAACCCAACGAAAGCCCAGGGGGCCAGGATCACCAGGCTGAATATGCCAAATCCTGCACCTGATGCCGGTGCACCCTGGCTCATGGAATGCAGTACATCTGCTGAAAAAATGCGGGGCAGACACAGGAAAGTAGTCAGTATGACCCCGGCAGCCAATGTCAGAGCAAAAAAGGTGTGCAGCCTCTGCAGGATTGGTTTTGCCACGATAAAGAGTATGCCAATGCCCGCAAGAGCCATCACAGAGGTAATGATCTCATTGAGATAGATTGCATTGCCTGAGATCATATAATAAAAACCAGTCTGACTGCTGTCACCCAGTATTGTCCGAATTACGACAAACAGTGCACTGCCGTTCAGGAATACGATCGACAGATAGGAAAGACAGAGAAACCAGGAACACAAAAAAGCATGATCCCGTCCGTATACTTCCTTAGTGTAGGAGTACATACCGCCGGTTCCGGGACTGCGCGACATCAGGTAGGACGTGCTTGTGCCGATGACCAGCATGACCAGGGTGCCGATGAGAAGGGCAAGGATGGTTCCGGCAACTCCCGCAACAGGGAGAAATGTCGTGCCGGGCATAACAAAAGCACCCCAGCCGACCATGCAGCCGAAGGACATTGACCAGACATCAACCGATGATAGATATCGGTCCATTGCTTTTATCTCGATGGGATCATTCATAGGGCTGTACCTCAATGGGGTCGGACCCCTTAACGGAATTAGACAATTGCTGCAATGCTTATTTCACGAGATCCATGAAATGGGTTCTAATGGTTCTATTTCATAGGATCAGACTCCGTTACAGTGACTTCACAGGTGGCAGTGAGCGGCTCCCGTTTTTCGCCTTCAACATCTCCCGCGAAAAAGCCTTCTATTACGATTGTGGATGTGCCGGGGTTTTTTGCTGTTACTATTCCCAGATAGTCAACATTGGCTACAGAGTCATCAGTTGAGCTGTAAAGCGGGGCCAATAATGTGCACGGTCCATGCTCGGATTCAAATAGAGTTTCGATCTGGAAGACATCTCCCTGCTTAAGGGTGATGGATGCCGGGGAGACTGTCATGGCGGATGGCGGGACAAATCTGGTTTGCTCAGGGTCATATATGTGAAGCAGGTAGGATTTCTGCAGACCGTTAAACAGTGTGAAAGTGATCGTTACGTCCCCGGTTGTTTTAAAATCAACACGTCCATTGCTGTTAACACTTGCAATGCTTTCATCGGAGGAGGTCCATACACCGCAGTCCAGGGCATCTTTCTGTGCCAGCAATGGAAGGACTTTTACATTGATCCAGTCATAGTAACCAGCCGTAAACTTCTCATATACTTCATAAGCATTAAAGAATAAGTCTGTCGGCTGCACCATATCCGCCAGTGCTTTGTATGTGGGGACGAATGTAACGTCGCTTCTGACCGTATAATCGTTTCGGCTTTCGTTTGTCTCTTTCTCGACCCATCCCATGAAAGTCTGATCGTCCCGGTCCGGAAGACGCATCCCCCGGTCAAGAACATCTTCGCCTCGTACCTTTTCAGTTTTTATGATTTCTCCGTCAACCTCATAGGAGATTGTGAAATATACGGTAGACAGCTTATCGATATTATTGTCAACCCAGCTTCTGCGGACGTTGATCCACCTTTTCAGAGAATCGATAACGGAATCGTAATGATTCGATTCATCCTCTTCATCGCCGCTTCCCGGTCCCCATTTTTTTTCATCCTCTTTCCGGGACAGTGAGATCTCGTCCCTGTAACGATCCAGCGTGCCTCCCTTTTCTGTGAGCTCTGCCAGCTTCCCCTTCATAACACTCCAGCGGCTTTTGAGCAGCTCGACAAAATACGGATCCCTTTCTCTTAACCGGTCGATCCAGATCATCTTGCTGTTGTTAAAGCTCTGTGCTGAAGTGCTGGGTCCATCCTGCAGGCCCATCCATGCGATGTCAAAATCCCATAGCGGACCGAAAAAGAGTTTTCCGTTTTGCTCTTTGTACAGATATGTGCTGCCGGTGTTAAAAGCGTCTCCGTTTTTGGAAAACTCCTGTATCCACCAGTAATCCGCTGCTGAAGTCAGATCCAGGAGCTCATCGATCTGCTTATGTCTGGCTTCATCTATCTTCTCCTCATCTGTCATGATCAGCTCGTCAAGCCGGTTAATATACTGCTGTATGTATTCCCTTTGTTCGATCTGGCCCTGTTTCAGCGGATCATCGTCAAATGAAGGGGTTTCATGAGTGAGCCGGACACCGCCTTTTGGCGTTGTAAACCAGCTGCTCTCGGGAATGTCTGAATCCTGGTAAGTGTTGTGGATCGAAAGCAGGTAACCGCCGCTTATATCATCAGTGGCTGATACGGCATCCTTTTTGAGCTTTGGAATGCTGATCCTTTCTTCTTCGATGTCGATCAGTTCACTGAGGCAGTAACTACCAAGATAGGCGCTTCCGCTTTCACTCCCGATCATAACGAGGTCCATGGGAATCATCTGCGGTGTATAATTCAGTCCGACCTCGGTGCCGAGCCAGTGTGTGATCCTGTTTTTCAGCAGGGTAGGATCCATAGAGTTTGCCAGAAGCCCCCACTCTTTGCTCTCTCCCATACCGAAAAGGTCGGCAGCTTCATCTAATTTGATCTTGTACGGTTTTTTAATGCCCATACTCCAGGTCATATTTCCTCTTCCCCGTATATAATCAAGCGGAACTTCCCCTTTGGGGACGGAAACGGAGCCGTATTCACCCTTGTATGTGCCGGGAACAATGATCTCTATAGTTCCGACGCAGCGTACAGAATGGTCTTTGCTTTCGTGCATCTGCTGAATGGTTCCGTAACTGTGGTCGGGATCCTCTGCCCCGGCCGCTGTAATCTTCTCCCGGCTCTCGTCAACTCTTACGATCATCAGAGGGATCCCGTTTTGCGGCTCCAGAGAAACAGAGTTTTCATCCTCTTGTGCATATGCAGGAAAAGAAAAACTTATGAATATAAACAGGATAAATGCAAGGCTGCTGACTGCAATGGTACTTATCCAAACTGCAAAGGCTGGTATGATACTATTCTTACTCATTTTATTATTACGTCCTCATTTCTTTGCTTTTCAGTCTAAGATCATTGCCTTCCTGTTCCGGTACATTTATCGTTTTTGCATAGTTTAATCTGACAATATCTGTTCTTTCCTTTTCAGAACCTCATCAGACGGAACCGTTAATGCAGCCATATAATCATTTCTCCCCTCATTATGCATTTTTATTAATTCAATATTTAGGATAACATTCTTCGAATACAATGACAAGAATATCATCGGTATACATGAATAGAAAGGCAGCATTTTCTTGACATGAAAGATGTCATTCCTTATATTTTGAGTATACAAGAGAATCAGAGTACATCATTCATGAAGGAAATGACTCTGGGAGGGATATTTGAGATGAGTGAGCTGAAGCTGAGCATTAAGAAAGCAGCAGACGATGATCTTGACCGCATTATGGAGATATACAGGTATGCGCAGGATTTTATGATCAAGTCAGGAAATCCGAGTCAGTGGGGGCATTTCTATCCAAAGCCGGAACTGATCAGATCTGATATAGAGAAAAAAGTCTGCTATGTCCTGTTTGATGAGACAGGTATCCACGGTGTGTTTGCATTATTTGCAGGGGAGGAACCTGCTTACCAGTATATAGAAAATGGGGAATGGCTGAATGATGATCCTTATGTAACGATCCACAGACTGGCAGGAGATGGACAGGTACGGGGTCTATTCCGGAGTACCTCAGATTACTGCAAAAGCATTTCTTCCAATATCAGGGTTGATACCCATGCAGACAATCATGTGATGCAAAGGCTGATCGAGAAGAATGGATACAGGAAATGCGGCATCATTTACATCGCGGATGGGTCCCCGAGGATCGCATATCACTGGGATGGAAATCCCGGAAAATAAAAATAGGAATGGCGTCTCTGTGATAACGGGAGATACCGGTAAGGCAAATGAAACAGGGCTGAAAATCTAAGCGGCGGGCAGGGATTCTTTGAGATCATGTCCGCCGCTAAGTCATTGAATGAATGCGGTAAAGATGATATACTTTCATTGTCTGGATAAGGGTGAATAGAGGCATATAAATAATAATACAGACAGTTGACATAAGTGACAAACACTTCTGCACCTGCAGATCCTTAACAAGGGAGGAAAGTATGAGAATGGGAACAAACAGCTGGAGAATCAGATCTCTTTCTGCGGTACTGGCGTTTGTGATGATCCTGGGGCTGCTGCCGGACAGGGCACTGGCAAAAGATCCGGAGTACAGTTTCGGTACGATGAAAATCTGCTCAACATCTGCAGATGGTCAACAGCAGCTGGTGGACAGTTATTACTTTTCTGAGGATTGGTTTTGGGGTGACTCGTTTAATAAGAATAATGACCTGGCCCTTGTCTCTATGCAGTTGACAGCGGCTGCAGCAGAGGAAAAGGCAAGTGGTGCAGGCGGAACTTTTCTGAAAAGTCTGGGCTTTGAATCGGTCGGTTTTGCCGGTAATATGTCCTCAGATTCTGAGAGCTGCAATTATCTTTATGGAACAAAAGAAATCAAAGATGGTTCCAATACCTGTACGCTGGCTGTGGTCGTTATGCAAAGCTATACCCTGGACAGTAGTATCAAGAAAAAGGGCTGGGTACAGAATTTTACAGTGAATAATCCGGCCGGATCAAGCGGAAAAGAGCATTATGCCTTTTCCAAAGCGGTTGATAAGGTGATCGGACATATTGCCGGGTTAAAGACGGATGATAATACCCGGTACTGGATCATGGGGCAGAGCCGCGGCGGAGCCCTGGCCAATATTCTGTCGGCAAAGCTGCCGGATAAAACCGGAATCTCCAGGAAGAATATTTTTGCCTATACATTTGAATCGCCGGCAACAGTGGATGGCAGTGTGTTTTCGAGCAGCTCCGAGAATATATCGAAATATGGCTATATCCACAATTACAGATGCACGGATGATATCATTACCTACCTTCCTCCCTGGGAGATGACGCGTTATGGCGAAGAGTACAGGATGCAAGGCGGAGAGTCGGATCAGGCTTTGAAAAAGCAGCTGGAAAGGCTGGGAAGTATTGCGGCGAATGAGTCATACGAAATACCGGATAATTTGATGCCCGAAAAACTGGCTGGCAGCCTGATGATCCGCGTTCCGAACAGAGCATCTTATACATCCATTCAAAAAGATCTGGTAAAAGATGCATCCGGTAAAGAAACAACGATTTCCTATACTTACCAGGCTGTCCTCTGCAAGCTGGTGGAGCTCATGTTCGGAGGGGAGATGGAGGGACTCCCTCTTTCAAGTCTGATGAATGATCTGGATGGCCTCTCTTTGCTGATTCAGGGGGAAGTGAACAATAATAAGAACCTGTTCTGGCAGGGAACTCAGAAAATGTATTCTTTATTGAAGTCTGCAGCAAAAGACAATGGGAAGGATTTGCCATTTACTGATAAGGAAATGTATGCCATCCTGCATTTGTTTGCTCCCCTGCTGATCGATATGGATTTCGCGGCTGCAAATCCGGTTAATGAAGAGACCCTGTCTTCATTCCTGCTGCCCGTGGTCTTATTGGCCGGCAGCAGCAAATCCCTGATCTTTTCCCATCATTTTGACACTCTTGTTGCCCGTCTGAAGCTCCTGGCTCCTGCACCGGCTATGGGCGATGCGGCGTTTGATATTGACACACCTTCTGCAGGAGATAACATTGGGAAAGCACCTGCTGATGTAGAGAGTGCGGTGAATGCGCTTGGCAATCCCTGGCTTACAGCTACAGCAAAATGGGATACCAAAGACACTTCTCTGAAAGATAACCGCAGCTATTATCTGGATGTCACTTTGAAGGCGGTCGGCCATACTGTGCCGGAGGATCTGCTGGTTACGATCAATGGACAGAAACCGGTAAAAGCTTTGAAAATGTCCTGCAAAAACGGAGTGGACAGTATCCGTGGGACCTGGCTCTATACGATCGGAGCACCGGAAGAGGTGACTGTCTCCTTTGATACAAAAGGCCATGGCCAAAAGCAGGATCCTGTTAAGATGAAAGTTGGCAGCAAGCTGGCTCATGAATTGACGCCTGTAGATTTTGGAATTATTGCTGAGAGTGACGGGAAGTGGCAGTTTACCGGCTGGAAAGATAAAAACGGCATCTCCTGGGAAGAGATTACTGTTGAGAAAGATATGACTCTTTACGCAGACTGGGTCAGACTGATCGATACCGTTCAAATCACTCTCGCACTTCCCTGTGTCGGAGAGACTCCGCAGTTTGCTTTTAATAAGAAGCTGCCTTCTGCCGTACCGGATGGGGCTTTGTATACAGTACAGGCTGAATCTCTGGTTGACGACAACTATAATGATGTTACTTCCGTGCAGGAAGCAGTGGAACATTCACTTAATATTATTGTGAAACCTGTTTCAGAAAAGTACCGGTTCTGGACAGAAAAGGATGAGTTTGGATTTAGTAAATATATGGGGACTGCAAGCTTCAATGGCGAGATAGTTCCGGATTATCAGTTAGGTTATCATGATGACGAAGGTACTCTCAGTGTCACATGTACTTTTACACCTGAGCAGGCAAAGCCGGATGAAAAGGAAACGGAGAAACCACAGCCTGAATCTAAGGAGGAGCCCGGTACAGAGATGACTCCCGACACAGAAGTGCCAGATACAAAGGAGACAAATAGCGTAGAGCCGAATTCAGAAGGTGCCGGTACAGACAATCCGGAGACAACAGAGCCTGATTCGGACGAGCCGGCCAATCTGCAGCTGGGTGAGGATGGCACCGCCCTGGGCAGGGGTGCTTCTGCTGACGTGGCAGAAAAGGCGATTCTTGCTATGACCAGTGACAGGGATCCAGCCGGCAGCGTCTTTAATAAGCTGCGTCTGAAATCCACAAAGCAGACAAAGAAATCTGTCAGGATTACCTGGAAGAAAGTGCCCGGAGCGAGGAAATATGTGATTTACGGAAACAGGTGCGGCAAAAAGTATAAGATGAAAAAGCTTGCTGCTGCCACCAGGACATCGAAGACTTTTAAGAAGATTGCAGGCAAAAAGGTAAAGAAGGGAACCTACTACAAGTTCATCGTTGTTGCCATTGACAAGGAAGGCAAAGTTATTTCCACATCCAGAGTGGCTCATGCCGCAACAAAGGGCGGCAAGGTTGGCAATACTAAGAAAGTGACCACTGCTGCCAGGAAGAATAAGGTCACTCTGAAGGCAGGTAAGACTTTTAAGCTTAAGGCAAAGGCGAAAGCAGTTTCTAAAAAGAAGAAGGTAAAAAAACATCGCTCCCTGGTTTATGAAAGTTCCAATCCTGCAGTTGCCACCGTATCGCGCAAGGGTGTGATCAAAGCAGGGAAAACAAAGGGGACCTGCAGAATCT
Organism: uncultured Lachnospiraceae bacterium; assembly: GCA_902796775.1. Next base: position 3,348 of record CADBQK010000350.1, on the reverse strand, counting down.
TTGTATACGCACAGAATGGTGTATACAAAAACATCAAAGTGACTGTGAAATAATATGTGATTATTTTGGATTTCTTTTGATTTTTTCAAGTCTTTTCCAGTTCTTTAAGGAGGATCAGGATATGAATGCAATGACCCTGTATGAGGGGAGACCGGGGGATACATCAGCAAGACTTGCGCGGGAAATCAGGACTTATGATCTCCTCGATTCACTGGGCATTCCGTTTCAGCGCACAGATCATGAACGAGCAGAAACCATGGAGGCCTGTGATGAGATCGATGCGGTCCTGGGCGTCATCATGTGCAAGAATCTGTTCCTGTGCAACAAGCAGAAAACGAAGTTTTATCTGCTTATGATGCCGGGAGATAAGAAATTCAAGACGAAAGAGCTGTCAAAGCAGATCGGATCTGCCAGACTGTCTTTTGCGGATGCAGATGCCATGCTGAAGTATCTGGATATTGAACCTGGTGCAGTAAGTATCATGGGACTGATGAATGACGATGAGCACACAGTTCAGCTCCTGATCGATGAGGATATCCTGGAAGGGGAGTACATCGGCTGTCATCCCTGTGTATGTACCAGCAGCATGAAGATCAGGACATCCGACCTGCTTGAGAAGTTCCTTCCTGCCACAGGGCATGAGTACACAATCGTGCATCTGGTTGGGGAAGATTAAGGTATTTATGTTTAGTCGGATGCTTTCATGCAAATGCCCTTATCATGCTCTTAGTCTCATGGAATGGGCTTATTCGCCTATAACGGACTAGTCCCTTAAGTCCTTTAGATGGACATGAAATGCAAGATAGATCGATTTATCGTAGAAGGGGGGAACTCAATGAAATCAGGAAATACTGTGATCAGAACGATACAGGGTGATATTACAAAAGTGGATTTTGCGGAAGCGATCGTAAATGCAGCCAACAAATCCCTGCTTGGCGGCGGAGGTGTCGATGGAGCGATCCATCGGGCGGCAGGAAAAGAGCTTCTGGCGGAATGCCGTACGCTTCACGGCTGCGAAACAGGTGGAGCCAAGATCACGGGTGCTTATAAACTGCCTTGTAAATATGTGATCCACACAGTCGGTCCGATATGGCGCGGCGGGAATCATGATGAGCCGCAGCTTCTGGCGAACTGTTACAAAAACTCTTTGCAGACAGCTCTTGATCATGGGATTCGTTCAGTTGCTTTTCCGTCTGTTTCTACTGGGATATATTCATTTCCGGTGGATCAGGCAGCAGCAATTGCAGTCCGTACTGTCAGCGACTTTATAAACACACATCCGGGTAAGATTGATGAAGTGATCTGGGTCCTTTTCGATGCAAGGACAAAGGCAGCTTACGACAATGCTTTGAATGATTTTGCAGAAGAGTAAAACTTTGAATGTTTTTGAGGAGGAGTAAAACATGAACATGAAAAAGAAATTTCTGGCTGTTATCATGCTATTAGTTTGTGCCGCTGCATCTGTTTCCTGTTCAAAACAGGAGACGGCAGAAAAAATCCTCATCAATGAGGGTGAAGATACAAAATGTGAGGTTGCGTACAAGGCATACTCTGGCAAGAACACCGATATATTCCTTTCAAAAGGGGACAAAATTGCAGTGATCTCACCCTCTGCTCTTCCGAGCAGGGAGCAGACGGATGCAACTATAAAAGGCTTAAAAGACTGGGGATTTGAACCTGTAGAGGGAAAGCACGTATGTGACGAGCCCCGTTCCATTGATGAAATACTGGAGGACCTTGAGTGGGCGCTTGAAGACCCGGAGATCAAAGCCATCTTTTGTGTGCGCGGAGGTTACGGGGCTTCAGAAGTTGCGGACAGATTATCTGCAGATCTCATCAAAAAGTCAAATAAGCTGATCATCGGCTACAGCGATATAACCGTCTATCATTCCGCCTGGACCATGAATGGAGTGACTTCTATACAAGCATGCATGAGCGGTACCTTTAGTGATTTTCCCCAAGCCTGCTTTGAAGCAGAAGAGAAGATACTGCAGGGAGAGATTCCTTCCTATACCTGCGATAGAAGCAGCTATTGTAAGGAGGGTGAGGCAAAGGGCATCCTGATCGGCGGGAATCTTTCTACTTTTACATCTGTCATTGGAAGTGCGTATGACTGTACAAAAATGGGGCAGCCTTATATCCTTTTCCTTGAAGATGTCGGAGAAGATGTCCAGCATATACACAGGTATCTCACGATTTTAAAGCATGCAGGTGTACTGGATCATGCGGAAGGGATCGTATTCGGAGAGTGGACAGAGCTTCCGGAAGATCTGGGTGACTATTTTGGGAAGACCCGCGGCGGTGGTTTTGAATCAATCGCTGACATGATATCAAGACAGTTCCTTGGTGATTTCGATAAGCCTGCAGCCTTTGGATTCCCTGCCGGACATGGTGACGTAAACTATCCGCTGCTTATGGGAGAAATGGCTGAGCTGAAAGTCACCCCGGAAAACTATACATTCGTCTGCGGAGCAGGAGAAGCAGACTAGGTAAAGAAAGGAGACAGGGGACGGTTCTCTGTCTCCTGAATAATAATGCTATACTGATTTCAAACATACACTGTGAAACCATTTCAGGAGTACGGATATGGAAGAAAAATTAAATGTTATCTGTTTTGGTGATTCGAATACTTATGGAGCCGGAGGTTTTGGGGATTACCGGTATTCCGCTGAGGAAAGGTGGCCGGATATTCTTTCGATGGATCCCGTTTTTTCCGGGAAATATGAGTTTGTCAACATGGGCGAAAACGGCCGTGAGATTCCCGACAATCTTTTTAAGATTGGTTCTGTCCGCATGAAAATGTCTGATTATGAGCCCATCGCCCTGATCATTATTATGCTTGGGACCAACGATCTGATCAAGTTGTACAGGCGTGGTATGGCGAAGATTGTTTCACGAATGGAGCTTTTCATCAGAGAGCTGCTGGAGTGGAGACCGGATCCTTCAAAGATCATGCTTATAGCCCCTGTTCATACCAGCTTTGAGGATTACGGTTCTGTGGGAGTGGATCTGGATGATCTGTGCGAAGAATTTTCTGACGCTTACAGGGAACTGGCGGACAAATATGGTGTGCACTTTGCCGACGCAGCACAGTGGAATGTCGAGCTTGGGCCGGACGGTGTGCATTTTTCCGAAAACGGCCATATTGCTTTCGCCAGGGGTATCAAACCGGAGCTGATGAAGATCCTGTAATACCTGTAATAAATGATAACGAGATAAGAAAGGTTTGGCAGGGGAGCCGGAAGGAGACAGAGATAGAGAACCGTCCCATGTTTCCCCTGTCTCCCTGTCTTCTTATGACAGAAAGGTCTTTTCTGATGGGGAACACTTTTTATTTTGATTGGGAAG
>CADBQK010000349.1 GCA_902796775.1 uncultured Lachnospiraceae bacterium | reverse complement strand
CCGGGCACGCAAATTTAAAAGCCCACTGATCTCCAAGTCATGAGTGAGCACAGCAACAACCATTGTTTTTTACTAATCAATTTGGATGATAAGATGGACTGAATGACCCTATAATATACAATAAAGGGGCTGTGAAAAAAGTCCCATGAAAAAAGAACGCTTTTAGGCATAAAACCTAGAGGCGTTCTTCTTTGTTTGGTATAATTGTTTTGCAATGAAATATACCAACACTTATTATAGCCCAAAGCAGGGAAGACTTCCACTATATATTGCAGATATTCTTGATATTTGTGATCCGGTGCTGGCATTTGACAAGATCATGGAGGAGATCAAAATAAAACAGTATCTGAAACCACAGCCATACAGCAAACTTGGCAGGCCAGGATATAATCGTGTCAACATGCTAAAAACAGTCTTGTTCGGCTTCATGGACACAGGATACGCCTCTCTCAGAGAATTGGAGGATCGCTGTAAAACAAATATTCGTTACATGTATTTGATGGATTATGAGACGCCTACTTACCGCTCCTTTAGTTATTTCATCAATGAAGAGATCCGGGAATCGGCTCAAAGCATCTTCAAGGCTGTAATGGCATATATTCAGAAGACTGATCATGTGGATCTTCAGCATTTGTATATCGACGGGTCCAAGTTCGAAGCCAATGCCAACAAATACACCTGGGTCTGGAAGAAGGCGACGGAAAAATCCCGGTACCGGCTGTTTTCGAAAATCACAGACCTGTTCACAGAGATGAATGAAACACTGGCATATGCCGGGCTGAAGATTGAAACGAACACCGAGTATACCCCGGACGGGTTGGAAACTGTCCTGAACAGATATGCTTTCTTATGTCATGTTGATGAAAAGGATTTTGTTTCCGGCCGCGGGCACAGAAAGAGCCAGGAACAACGTTATTATGAAAATCTGAAGGGATACCTGGACAAACTGAAGGAGTACGTTGTTAAAATCCAGATCTGCGGACCGAATAGAAATAGTTATTCAAAAACAGACCGTGATGCTACATTCATGAGAATGAAAACGGACTATATGGGGAATGACCAGCTGCTTCCGGCATACAACATTCAGATCGGGGTGACGGATGAATATATCGCTGTAGTGGATGTCATGCAGCATCGATCTGACATGGATTGCTTTGTTCCGCTGATGGAGAAGTTCCATGAAATACATGGCTTCTATCCGAAATATCCGATTGCTGACGCCGGCTATGGGTCTTTCAACAATTATCTGTTCTGCCAGGAACATGGGATGGAGAAGTTCATGAAATTCCCCATGTACAAGAAGGAAACCACGGATGAGAAATATCACAATGATCCGTTCCGGGCAGTAAACTTCAAAACGAATGAAGCAGGTGAAATGATCTGTCCCAATGGAAAGGCATTCCACTTTGCCTATCGAAAGCCCGTAAAGGGAAACCAGTATGGCAGACAGGAAGAATACTACACTTGCGAGGATTGCGGCGGCTGTCCGTATGCAGAGCAGTGTAAAAAAACAGATAAAAACCGTACTGTGAGGATCAATGCCGAGTTAAGTTCTATGCATCAGGAAGTACTGGACAATCTCGAAAGCATCCATGGAGCTCTGCTCAGGATGAATCGGTCCATACAGGCTGAAGGCACATTTGGCATCATGAAATATGATCGTTGGTATAAACGAACAGTCAGAAGAGGCCTGGATTCCGTCCGCCTGGAGCTATTTCTTGTTTCAATCGGACATAATCTCTATAAATTCTACAACAAACAGATAAGGCGCCAAGAAGCCGCATAAGAAGAGAAAGCATCATTATTATGGGGTAGGGGGAATTATGCCCTTTTATCTGGAGTCCATGGTAAAATCAGAAAAAAAAAGGAAGGGCTGTGAAGACTGGGTTTTTTTAAACCCATTTTTTCACAGCCCCTCTTTTTGTCCAGAGCAAATATCATGCCAACAGAGAGAAAACAGAGAATAATTAGCGTGCGAAATATAGACAAAAATAGAGGTGGTTTTTTATGAAAAATGTAGATTGTCAAGCTATGCAGAGCATGTTATAAATATACCAAGATAGTTAGCGCACTAATTATTAACCAAACGAACAATTGTATCAATTGTTCGTTCTATTGTAACAATTCCACATATATCCTTTTAGAGAGGAGGATTACTCGGTGAATTTTGGCATTCTTGTACTGTTAATCGCCATCATCTTGTTCGGCATTTTGGCGTTTTTGCAGCTCAGCGCATTGATCTTGGCTCCGCTGGTCTCCATCTTCGTCATCGTGACGAGCAGCTTTGTGGATGTGGGTTCTGTTTCGATCCTGACCGGATTGAAAGAGATGTTTATGCCCGCAGCATCAGCGTATGTTACTAGTTACTTCCTGGTATTCTTCGTAGGCGCCCTTTTCGGAGCGGTCTATCAGTTCACTGGGGCGGCTGAATCCATCGCCCATCTGATTGCCGGCTTCTGCAAAGGCAAATTCGTAGCACCGATCATCTTTATTATCACCTGTATCCTTACCTACGGTGGTGTCAGTGGTTTCGTAGTATTCTTCGTTATCTATCCGATCGCACTGAATCTTTTCAAGGAAGCAAACCTGACCAGAAGGCTGATGCCTGCAGCAATTTCCGCAGGATGCTGGACCGTTTCCATGACGGCTCCCGGTTCTCCGTCCATCCAGAACGTTATTGCAATGACCAATCTGGGGACGCCTTCCACAGCAGCTTTCCTTCCTTCCCTGATCGTATCCGCAATTGAGTTTATTATTATCTTCATCTGGCTTGAGTGGCGTGCAAGAAGCTTTTCAAAACGCGGTTTCGGCTTTGTTGATAAGACTCTGACCTTCCAGCTGGATGAGTCCGAGATGAAGATCGATAACGATAAAGATCTTCCTCATTGGGCAATCGCTCTGACTCCGATCATCGTTATTCTGGTACTTTTCAATGCTTTCAAAGTTCCGGTTGAGACTTCTGTTTTCGCAGGCGTTATGCTGGCAGCCATCCTGATGTTCAAGTATGTGCCCGGCGGTATTAAAGCCTGGCTGAAGGTCTTCAATAAGGGTGCTGCAGACTCTGGTGTATCCATTCTGAATACTGCTATCGTTGTAGGTTTCGGCGGCGTTGTTAAGAATACGATCGGATTCCAGGATCTGGTTGCAGCTCTTAAGGGTATGAGCATGAGCCCGCTGGTATTCGTTATGATTACCGTTGCCATCTGTGCCGGTGCATGCGGATCTGCTTCCGGCGGTATGGGCGTTGCATTCTCCGCTCTGACTGATACCTATATTGAACTGGGTGCTTCCCTTGAGCAGGTTCACCGTATTGCTGCAATCGCAGCCGGTACTCTGGATACTCTGCCTCATCAGGGCGCACAGATCACCCTGCTTGGCATCTGCAAGATGACCCACAAGGAAGCATATTTCGACATCTTTATGACGCAGATTGCGATTCCGTTCCTGACATGTATCATCTTCATTATCCTTTGCGGTATGGGGATGTAATGTAAACAGCTGAGAAACTTGCAGAACGGATCCGGTTTTATGCGCTTACTATCAGATGAAACTGAACACGAGAACTATTAAACATTACTATATATCTCATCTATTTTTTTAAGGAGGTCATTATTATGGCATACAATAACTTACTTGTTGAGAAAGCTGACGGCATTGCAGTTGTAACTATTAATCGTCCGAAGTCACTGAACGCTCTGAACAGCGAGACTCTGGCTGAGCTGAATGCTGCTTTCCAGGAAGTAGAAGCAGATCCCGAGGTTAAGGTTATGATCCTTACCGGTTCCGGTGAGAAGAGCTTTGTTGCCGGCGCTGATATCTCCGAGATGGTCAACGGCACTGCTCCGGAAGGCCGTACAATGGGTCTCCTTGCAAGGGAAGCTTTCAAGCGCCTTGAAGATATGGAAAAACCGACCATCGCTGCTGTAAACGGCTTCGCACTTGGCGGCGGCTGCGAGATTTCCATGTCCTGCGATATTACTGTAGCTTCCGAGAATGCTAAGTTTGCACAGCCTGAGTGCGGCCTGGGCATCATCCCCGGTTTCGGCGGCACCCAGAGACTTCCCCGTCTGGTTGGCAAGAAGAGGGCTAAAGAGCTTATCTTCACCTGCGATATGATCGATGCACAGGAAGCTTTCAGAATCGGTCTTGTAAATCATGTAGTACCTGCTGCTGAGCTGATTGACTACTGCAAAGCTATGGCTGGCAGAATCATGAAGAACGCTCCGTTCGCAGTTTCTCTTGCTAAGCAGTGCATCAACATTGGTCTTGACACCGACCTTGACTCCGGTCTGAAGCTTGAGGCTAACCTGTTTGGTCTTACCTTCGCTACCGCTGACAAGATGGAAGGTATGACTGCATTCCTGACCAAGAGGAAGGAGAAGAATTTCATCGGCAAATAATTTCAAGAATGCCTTTCATGCCAGGCCCGCAGCTGCGGGTCCTGGCGCACCTTTTAACGGCAGTGAAGCAGCAAGGCAAACTTGCAAATCGTTAAAACGTTAAGGAGTTAAATCAAAAATGTCAATTAAGAAGATTATCAGCGCAGCTGAAGCAGCTGCTATGGTGAAAGATGGCGATACCTTTGTTACGACTGGTTTCGTAGCATGCGAGATGCCTGAGTCTATCAATAAGGCAATCGAGAAGAGCTTTCTGGAGACCGGTCATCCCTGCAATCTGACTCTGTTCTATGCAGCAGCACAGGGCAACAGGGACGGCAGCGGTGCTGACCATTTTGCTCATGAAGGCCTTCTCAAGCGTGTTGTCGGCGGCCATTACAACATGGTTCCCGAGCTTGGCAAGCTGATCTTTGACAACAAACTGGAAGCTTACAACTTCCCTCAGGGAACTCTGTCCCAGCTCTTCCGTGATATTGCCGGCCACAAGCTCGGCACCATCACCCATGTTGGTATGAATACTTTTGCAGATCCCAGAGTAGAGGGCGGCAAGCTCAATTCTGTTACAAAAGAAGACCTGGTTGAGGTTGTAAACATCTGCGGTCAGGAGAAGCTTCTCTACAAGGCTATGAACATTGACATCGCTTTTATCCGCGGTACTTTCGCAGATGAGCGCGGCAATGTTACCCTTGAGCGTGAGTGCTGCACCAACGAGGCAACTGCAATTGCCCAGGCAGCAAAGAACTGCGGCGGCAAGGTCGTTGTCCAGGTTGAAAAGGTAGTCCAGTCTGTAGATCCCAGGCTTGTCAAAGTTCCCGGTATCTATGTAGACGCAATCGTTGTAGCTGAGCATCCGGAAGATCAGGATCAGTGCCAGGGCACATCCGGTTTCGATCCGGCTATGACAGGCGATATCCGCATCCCTCTGGGTGCTCTGGATTATCCGAAGATGAGTGCTAAGAAGATCATGGGCAGGCGTGCTGCTATGGAGCTTGAGGCTGACAAAGTCGTCAACCTTGGTATCGGTGCTCCTGAGTTCGTTTCCATGGTTGCAAATGAAGAGGGAATCGGCGATTATATGACTCTGACCGTTGAGGCAGGTCCTGTCGGCGGTGTTCCTCAGGGCGGCAACAAGTTTGGCGGATCCATCAACGTCGAGGCCATTCTTGACCAGCCTTATCAGTTTGACTTTTATGATGGCGGCGGTGTTGACCTCGCATTCCTCGGCCTGGCTGAGTGCGACAAGAAGGGCAACATCAATGTTTCCAAATTCGGTCCTCGTCTTGCAGGCTGCGGCGGTTTCATTAATATCACCCAGAATGCAAAGAAGGTATTCTTCATTGGTACCTTCACAGCAGGCGGACTTAAGGTCCATGTAGAGGACGGCAAGCTTGTGATCGACCAGGAAGGCAAGCAGAAGAAACTGATCGACACAGTCGAGCAGATCACTTTCTCCGGTGAATATGCAGTGAAGACCGGCCAGCCGGTTATGTATATCACTGAGCGTGCAGTTTTCGAGCTGAAAGCTGACGGCGTTCATCTGACTGAAGTAGCTCCCGGTATCGATGTGCAGACACAGGTTCTTGACCTGATGGATTTTGCACCGATCATTCCGGAGGGCGGACCGAAGCTTATGGATGAGAGGATCTTTAAAGACGAGCTTATGGGCCTTGGCCAGTAAACTGATTGGCAAAGACCAGGGGGTAATTTGGCAGAAGAGATAAATCTGCCTGCATAAAAAAAGAAATTCCGGATCATCTGAAACGATATATACGTTGATCCGGAGTTATAAGAATAGGGCTTGCAGCGGGCGGTGCCTGAAAGTGTGAGCGGGACACCGGCCGCTGCCGCATACAATGCCGTAAGGCAATGTATTTATAATACTATTTCATTATACATATAGTTTTTAACACCGTCTACTGTTTTTTTGCCCGGATGCCGATCTTAATAACATTCAGGTGATACCGGGTAGACATAAAACAGCATTTATTATAAGATTAAGAAAGGGTATTGAAGAATGGATTTCAAATTAACAGAAGAGCAGGTAAAAGTTCAGGAAATGGTACGTGAGTTCGCACAGAACGATCTGGCTCCTACTATCCTTGAGAGAGACGAAAAGGGCGAGTTCCCCGCAGAGCTTTTTAAGAAGCTTGGCAAGACCGGTATCTATGGTATGCCTTATCCGAAGGAAGTCGGCGGCCTGGGCGGCAGCTACCTCAGCTACATCCTGGCAGTCCAGGAAGTATCCAAGGTTGATGGTGCTTTCGGTATCATGTTCTCCGTTGACACTTCCCTGTATGGCGGTTCTATCATGAACTCTTCTGCACCTGTTGAAGTTAAGAAAAAGTTCCTTGAGCCCATCACCTACGGCGAGAAGATCGGTTCCTTTGGTCTGACCGAGCATGGTGCTGGTTCTGATGCTGCCGGCTGCAAGACAGTTGCTGTTCAGGATGGTGACGAGTGGGTAATCAATGGTGCTAAGTGCTTCAACACCAATGGTCCTGTTGCTGATTACACTGTTATCTTCGCTCTGACTGATCCTGCTCTTGGCACCAAGGGTATGGCTGCTTTCGTAGTAGAAAAAGGCACCCCTGGCTTTACAGTAGGCAAGGTTGAGAATAAGATGGGTATCCGTCAGGCTCAGGTTTCCGAGCTGAATCTTGAGAACGTCCGTGTTCCCGCTGAGAACATGATCGCTAAGCCGGGCGAAGGCTTCAAGCTTGCTATGTCCGCACTGGACGGCGGCCGTATCGGCGTTGCTGCTCAGGGCCTTGGTATTGCAAAGGGCGCTTTCGATGCAGCTGTTGCTTATATGAAGCAGCGTGAGCAGTTTGGCAAGCCGATCTGCAAGAACCAGTATCTGGCATTCACCATGGCTGAGCTTAAGACCAAGATCCAGGCTGCAGAGCTGATGCTCTACAATGCAGCTGCAGCTCATGACACCGGCCGTTACACCACCGAAGCAGCTATGGCTAAGCTGTTCTGTACAGATGTTGCTATGGAAGTGACCACACAGGCAGTTACCATGATGGGCGGCAATGGTTACATGAAAGAGTATCATGTTGAGCGTATGATGCGCGATGCAAAGATCACCCAGATCTATGAAGGTACAAACGAGATCCAGAAGCTCATCATCTCCGGAGGTATCTTCAGGTAAGATTGTCTATATGCATCAGGGAGGGTTCCGTATATGAATAACATGCTGGACATTATCATCCTTGTCATTGGAATCTATTTCCTGCTGGCGACCAACTCTATGAAGATCAACGGCAGGATCAACCGTTTCATTGTTGGGAAAAAATATGATCTCTCTATCGCTAAAGATGTTCCGGGTTTTATCAGCTACATGTATAAAAAGAATGTAGCGATTGGATTTATTACCCTGGCCACGGCATTCATCCACTCTCTGTACGTGGGACATGGCGGATCAAATAAAATCGGGAATTTGATATACGGAATCTACCTGGTGTTGTATATGATCTATGCTGTCTTTCTTTTGAAAGCACAGCGTAAATATCTGGATCCGAAATGATCCGAAAAGAAACTTCATTTCTGCTTTTTCCTGAAGAAACGGCAGCAGATGGGGTTTCTTTTTTATTAAGCGTAATTTTGCTTTTGGAGGGCAGATATGATATAATGCTTCAAAAGATTAGACCTGAGAGGGCGAGGCGGCAGAATGGGGTGAGTCAGGGGACGTATCTGCTGACTCATTTTTCTGAATGAGTCAGCAGATACGTCCCCTGACTCACCCCAGAAAGCGAGGCAAAAGAGATGGAAGCTTTTTCGAGTGATATTTATAAGCTGATTCTTGAGAATTCTTTTGACGGATTCTATATTACAGATGGCAAGGCCAACACCATCTACATCAATCAGGCATATCAGGAGATTTCCGGTTTGCGTCCGGACGAGGTGATCGGGAAGAATATGCGCGATCTGGTTGAAGGGAATGTTATTTCACGGTCAGGTACTTTGCTGGCTCTCGAGACTGGTCAGGCAGTCACACTCCATCAGACATTCAAGACGGGGAAACAGGCAACGATTACCAGTTCACCAATCAAGAACAGTCACGGCAGGATCATCATGGTTGTGACCAACGTGCGTGATCTGACGGAGATTTTGAACCTGCGGGTGGAGCTGGACAAGCAGACCAGGCAGACAGAGCTGATGGAAGAGCAGCTTAAAATCCTCCGAAAAGATATTCTGGAGGGTGATCTGGTTGCCAGGGATGAAAAAACGCTGCGTGTCCTGCGTATGATCGGCAGGGTCAAGGATATGGATACAACAGTGACCTTCCTCGGCGAGACAGGCGTTGGGAAAGAAGTATTCGCTAAATTCCTTCATCATGAGGGGAAGCGGCATGACCAGCCTTTTATCAAGATCAACTGCGGTGCCATTCCGGAGAATCTGATGGAAAGCGAATTTTTCGGCTACGAAAAAGGGTCCTTTACCGGTGCTGATAAGGGAGGCAAGGCCGGATACTTTGAGGTGGCTGACCATGGCACCCTGTTTCTTGATGAAATCGGAGAGATGCCCTTGTCTATGCAGGTGAAACTGCTGCGAGTGCTGCAGGAAGAAGAGGTCATGCGTGTCGGATCTGCCAAGGCAGTTCCTGTTGATGTACGTGTACTTGCAGCGACAAACCGTAATCTTGAGGAAATGGTCCGTAACGGGGAGTTTCGAGAGGATCTGTTTTACCGTCTGATGGTCTACCCGGTGGAGATTCCGCCGCTGCGGGAGAGACCGGATGACATCATTGCGCTGGCAGAGCATTTTACCAATGAGCTGAACGGAAAATACGGGTACAGCAAAAAGTTTTCAGGCCTGGCACTGGAGGTTATGCTGGATTATGACTGGCCCGGAAATATCCGTGAGCTGAAGAATGTGGTTGAGCGGACTTTTATCATCAGTAATGAGGATGTCATCTATCCGGAAGATCTTTCTATTTACAGCAATGTACGGGAGCAGCACCGTTCTTTTGATTTCTCGCAAGGACAGAATCTGCAGCAGTACCTGGCCAGATTGGAATATGAATACATAGACGCTGCCTACCAGAAATACGGGAATGTCCGTGACGCAGCTAAAAGCCTGGGTATGAGTGCAGCAACTCTGACAAGGAAAAAGAATAAAAAGCAGTAAATCCTGCCCAGGCAAAGACGGAGACGTAAAGACAAGAAGGAAGACAAAGAAACAGGATCTGTAAAACAGTAAAAAAGAAGAGTAAGCAGACGGTTTGTTTCAATAATGAAACAGATTTTCTGCTTCTTTTTTTTGAGATGTCAAAAAATACATGATGAGGGATTGACTCTGCATTATTCAATAAGAGGAGTAAAAAGCACGTATTTTCAAAGTTTTATTTTGAAATTAAAATTAGTTAGCGTGCAAACTATCGATGCATTTTGTGGATTTCATTGTGAAAGATGCACAATGGTTATATATAACTAACAAAAAATGTTGCAATAATGGAACGCGAGGCGAATGATATGTTTCATATGTGAAACAAAAATTCACGATTTTTTTATGTTTTATTGCAGATGTCTTAATATTGATACATGCTGCAAAATGTACAAATAAACAAAAAATCTTGTGGAATCTCATGTATAAAGAGTTTTCATCATATTTACAAACTCAAAACCCAAAAATTTGGCACGCAATTTGCTTGTATATATTGCAGATGTATAATGTACAGGCATGAAATGAAAAGTGCTGGCAGCAAGTCCGTGGTGAACTGCAGATGCCAGGCAGACAGCAGGCATTGAGCAGATCGGAGGAAAAACGGATGGCAGGCAAAAATAATGCGAATGCTTCATTACCAAGGTTTGATATTCATTCCCGGTATGATAAGCAAGCCTATGATGCGCTGACGGATGTTTCCTGGACAATGTTCCGGGCACCAATGGCGAGGACAAGGACCTATCCTTTTATTGCTGCAATGATCGTCATCATTCTGGCCAGCTTGATCGTCTATCACAGCAGGTACTCACCGCAGGTGATCGCAATCCATGTCGTATGCATCATTTTCTTTGCCTTGGCGATGCCTCTAAGCAGCGTCAATGGCAAGCACAGGCTTTGCAAGAAGGCAATCGCAAAGGTTTCAAAGGAAACCGAGTTTCCATTTGATGTACGTTTTGTCTTTTCTGAAACTTCGATCCGGGCATTTCTCCCCGGGAACCAGGTTAGAGGCGTAGCCTATAACAGGATTACCGATTTTATTTCGTTTGGAGCATGGAGGTTCCTGTTTTTCGGACAGGCAGCCTATATGATTCGCCAGGACGCTTTCGAGAGTCCGCAGGAGCTGAAGGAATTTGAGCAGTTTATCTGCGAGAAGGCACAGCTTCCGATGGTCGTGATGCCTGCGAAAAAGAAATTCCAGGTATAGCACATAATAATGGGACATGATGAGGGTCGACACTCATTTGTCTATATATTGTCGACAGGGCACAAGGCTGCAGCTGCAGCGCAGCACGTGCCTGCCGATAAAAAGAAGTCTTTAAGCCTTCAGTAATATAAAGGCAAAAAGACATTCTTACTTAACAAGTGTTTATGCCGCACCGGCACAGTAAAAGCCGGACGGCAGCTTTGAGAGGAGGAACTTACTTTATGGCAGACTTGGCAAGTAAGGCTAATTTCAAGAGCCGTTATCGTGAGTACGGCGGAGAACAGGCATATATCCCGGCTGGCCCCTTTAAGATCAGGCTTCCGTTCATTCACTATGCATGGTCTATCCCTGAGATGTGCCAGGCAGTTTTCATGTGCGCAACCTGTCTGGGTGCTATCCCTGTTCTGACTGAGGTTCTGGGCGTTTCTTATGATGTTGCTCTTTCCATGGTTATCATCAATGGCTTTGGCTATTGTCTCCATGTTCTTCTGGGCGATCCGGTTGTTCCCGGATGGGTAACACCGGCTATCCCGCTTGTTACTGCATACCTGACCACTTATGAGATGGGTCCTGCAAGAAACCAGGCTCTGATCGCAACCCAGATGATCCTTGGTATTATCTTCCTGATCTTCGGTATCACCGGACTTGGTTCCAAGGTTATCGAGATCGTCCCTAACTCCGTTAAGGCTGGTGTCCTGATGGGCGGCGGTATTTCCGCTGTTATCGGTGAGTTTAAGGCAGACGGCGGCCGTTTCGGCAAATATCCTATCGCTATCACGATTGGTGCCATCATCGCTTACTTCTGTCTGTTCAGCCCTATCTGGCAGAAGATGAGAAGATCCAACAAGGTTATCGACCTGATCGGTAAGTTCGGTATGCTGCCGGCTATCATCATCGCAGTTTTCGTTGGCCCTCTGGCTGGTGAGATCGCGCTTCCTGATATCCAGTGGTGGCCGCTTATCAAGATCCCTGAGTTTGCAAACATCTGGAATCAGCTGTCTCCGTTCGCAATCGGCTGGCCGAATGCAGCAACATGGGCAGCATCCGTTCCTGTAGCAATCGTTGTTTACATCATCGCATTCGGTGACTTCGTAACATCTGAAGCTCTGATCAGAGAGGCTGATGAAGTTCGTCCTGATGAGAAGATCGACTTCAACGCTAACCGTTCCAACCTGGTAAGCGGTATCCGTAACTGCGCAATGGCAATCGTATCTCCTTATACCCAGATGTGCGGTCCTCTGTGGGCAGCTGTTACTGCAGCTATTGCAACCCGTTATAAGGAAGGTCCTCAGGCTATGGAGTCTATTTACTCTGGTGCCGGTACATTCCGTCTCAGCACATTCGTATGTGTTGCCCTGATCCCTATTTCTTCCTTCCTGCAGCCCGTACTTCCTGTCGCTCTGTCTCTGACACTGTTAGTACAGGGTTATGTATGCTGCTCACTGGCTATGGATATGTGCAATGACACAATCGAGCAGGGTATCTGCGGTGTTATGGGCGCTGTCCTGGCAACCCGTGGTGCTGCCTGGGGTCTCGTAGTTGGTCTTGCACTGTTCTTCATCTGCTATCAGAAGAGGGATAAGGACGGCAAGGCAATCGTCGAGGATGTTGTTGTTCCGGCAGTAGAGGAAGCAAAGGACGCTGAGAAATAAACAAACAAAGCTGATATCTTTGCGGATCATATTTTGTAAAGAACTATCGGGAACACGGAAACTTTAAACAATTTAATAATTACCGGTATCTCGGGCAATATCTCCGGATGATGGGACTTTTTGAAAGGACAGCGAAAAGGCGGTACTGCCGGGATATCGGCAAAAATAAACACTTACATAAGTGAAAGGAGAAATCACAATGGCATTAATGACTGGCGAACAGTACGTCGAGAGCATCAGAAAAATCAAGATGGAAATCTACAAGTTTGGTGAGAAAGTTGAGAATCCGGTTGATGACCCGATCCTTCGTCCCTCCCTTAACTCTGTAAAGATGACCTATGACCTTGCACAGATGCCTGAATATCAGGATCTGATGACTGTTATCTCTCCTGAGACTGGTGAGAGAATCAACCGTTTCACCCACATCCATCGCAGCACTGAAGACCTTCGCAACAAGGTTAAGATGCAGAGACTTTGCGGCCAGAAGACAGCTGCCTGCTTCCAGAGATGTGTTGGTATGGATGCTTTCAACGCTGAGTATTCCACCACTTATGAAATTGATAAGAAGTATGGCACCAACTATCATGAGAGATTCAAGAAGTTCATGTTCTACTGCCAGGAGAACGATCTTACAGTTGACGGCGCTATGACCGATACCAAGGGCGACAGGTCCAAGGCTCCTCATGCACAGGCTGATCCGGATCTTTACCTGCATGTAGTTGAAAGAAGAGAAGATGGTGTTGTTGTCTGTGGTGCAAAGGCTCATCAGACCGGTATCATCAACTCTCACGAAGTTATCGTTATGCCGACCATCTCTATGGGTCCGGATGACAAAGACTATGCTATTTCCTTCGCAGTTCCTCTTGACACCAAGGGCCTGTTCATGATCATCGGCCGTCAGAGCTGTGACACCAGGAAGCTTGAAGGCTCCTCCATGGATGTTGGTAACTCTGAGTTTGGTGGTGTAGAAGCTCTTACCGTATTTGATCATGTATTCGTACCGAACGACAGGATCTTCCTGAATGGCGAGACCGAGTTCGCAGGCATGCTGGTTGAGCGTTTTGCTGGTTATCATCGTCAGAGCTACGGCGGCTGCAAAGTCGGTGTTGGCGATGTCCTGATCGGTGCAGCAGCTGTTGCAGCTGATTACAACGGCGCAGCTAAGGCAAGCGCAGTTAAAGATAAGCTCATCGAGATGACTCATCTGAATGAGACTCTGTACTGCTGTGGTATCGCTTGTTCCGCAGAGGGCCAGCCTACCGAGTCCGGCAACTACATGATCGACCTTCTTCTTGCAAACGTCTGCAAGCAGAACGTTACCAGGTTCCCTTATGAGATCGTACGTCTTGCTGAGGATATCGCAGGCGGCCTTATGGTTACTGCTCCGTCCGAGAAAGACTTCCGTGATCCTAAGCTTGGGCCCATCATTGACAAGTATCTGCGCGGTGTAGCAGAAGTTTCTACCGAGAACCGTCTGCGCATCCTTCGTCTCATCGAGAACCTTGCACTTGGTACCGCAGCTGTAGGTTACAGAACTGAGTCCATGCATGGTGCAGGTTCACCGCAGGCACAGCGTATTATGATCGCTCGTCAGGGCAATCTTGGTCACAAGAAAGAGCTGGCTAAGGCAATCGCTCACATCGTTGAGGAAGACTAATTAGACAGGTAACAACCTTTCTTTCATGAACAGATAATGTTTTGCATCACTGGGGCGGCTTACGTGGCCGCCCCATATGCAAACAGGCAGGAAACGAAAAGGAGTGCTTCAGCATGAATGACGCAATCACGAAAACAATCGATGAATATATTCGTCCATTGCTCAACACCCATGGCGGGGATATGGAAGTTCTGAGCTTTGAGGACGGGATTCTCCGGTTTAAGCTGACAGGAGTCTGCGCCGGCTGTTCAGCTGCAGATCTGACTGCAGAAGACCTGATAAACAAAGAGCTGACCGAAAGGGTTCCTGAGGTAAAGCAGGCTGTCCTTGTCAATGAGGTGAGCCAGGAGCTGATCGATGAAGCCAGAAGGATACTGGGGTTGCGTCATGCAGGCCAGTGATACCGGCAGCGTAAAGATTGGAGTTCGATACTGCGGAGGCTGCAATCCCCGTTATGACCGGGTAGCCGTAGTAAAGAAGATCCAGTCTCTTTTTCCGGATTTCACCTTTGAGAACGCGCAGGCTGGTCAGAGATATCTGGCCGTGATCGTTGTCAGCGGCTGTACTACGGCATGTACACAGCTGGATGACCTTGTCATTCCGGAAGGAAGAT
>CADBQK010000348.1 GCA_902796775.1 uncultured Lachnospiraceae bacterium | reverse complement strand
CGATGAAGCACCTGCCATACTGCGCTGCAGGTATACTATGCTGCTGCGGTATGGCAGGGATAAACATCATTATAATCAAAGTGTTTTCACTTTTCAATAGAAAGATGGCATCAGCTTGTTTGAACAGCTGCTCATGCGTTCTGATTGAAATAATTGACCAGACCGCCGGCAGCAATCAGTTCCTGCATGAATGGCGGGAAAGCCTGCCCTTTATACTCCTTGCCGGTAGTCCTGTCGTAGATCATACCGGAGTCGAAGTCTACTTCTACCTCATCTCCTCCGGCGATTTCGGCTGCAGCTTCCGGGCACTCAATAATGGGAAGCCCTATATTGATGGCATTCCGGTAAAAGATCCGTGCAAAGGTGTCTGCGATCACGCAGCTGATTCCGGAGGCTTTGATTGCAATCGGGGCATGCTCACGGGAAGAGCCGCAGCCGAAATTTTTACGGGCGACCATAATATCTCCCTCTTTTACGGCTCCGACAAACCCGCTGTCGATATCTTCCATACAATGGGCTGCAAGGCCTTTCGGATCGGTCGTTGCCAGGTATCTTGCCGGGATGATGACATCTGTATCTACGTTATCTCCATATTTAAATACTTTTCCTGATGCTTTCATTTATCCTTTATCCTTCCTGTACTTTTCTCTGTACTACTGGCTATTCCTGCGGGGCACTGATCTTTCCGGTAAGAGCGCTGGCTGCTGCAACAGCCGGACTGGCCAGATAGATCTCAGAAGTAATATGCCCCATACGGCCGACGAAATTCCGGTTGGTAGTGGATACGCACTTCTCATCTTCTGCCAGGATACCCATATAGCCGCCCAGACAAGGGCCGCAGGTAGGGGTGCTGACGATAGCTCCCGCCTCGATGAATGTCTTAATGTAGCCTGCCTCCAGGCTGTCCATATATACTTTCTGAGTTGCCGGAATAATTATGACACGCAGCCCCGGAGCGACCTTCCTGCCTTTCATAATCTCGGCGGCAATGCGCATATCCTCCAGTCTGCCGTTCGTACAGGAACCAATGACCACCTGGTCGATACGTATCTCATCAATCTCATCCACGGTATGCGTATTTTCCGGCAGATGGGGAAAGGCAACAGTGGGCTTAAGCTGGGACAGATCGATCGTATACTCTTCATCGTAGACAGCATCCTCGTCCGCCTCAAAAATGGTATAGGGCACCTTCCCGCTCTCTTCATATGCCTTTTTCGCTGCAGCCCCCATATGGCTGTCCAGATACTCGATGGTTTTTTCATCCACCGGGAAGATCCCGTTTTTCCCGCCTGCTTCGATCGCCATATTGGCGATGGTAAAGCGGTCATCCATTGAAAGATGAGCAATGCCGTCTCCCGCAAACTCCATGGAACGGTAAAGGGCACCGTCTACCCCGATCATGCCGATTATATGCAGGATGATATCCTTGCCGCTGATCCACTTTGCCGGCTTTCCGGTCAGGACAAAACGGATTGCTGAAGGAACTTTAAACCAGGCTTTGCCGCTGGACATACCGGCAGCTGCATCAGTAGAACCGACACCAGTTGAAAAAGCGCCAAGTGCGCCGTAGGTACATGTATGGGAGTCCGCGCCAATTACAACATCTCCTGCCTTTACAATCCCTTTTTCAGGAAGGAGTGCATGTTCAATACCCATCTCGCCCACTTCATAAAAATGCGTAATATCATTAGCACGTGCAAAATCTCTCATATATTTGCAATTATGCGCAGAAGCAATATCTTTATTCGGCGAAAAATGGTCCGGGATAAGGGAGATCCTGTCCTTATCAAATACGCCTTTTTTTTCGAATTTTTCCAGCTCCTGGATCGAAACAGGCCCGGTTATGTCATTGGCAAGCACCATATCCAGATTTGCCATGATCAGGTCCCCTGCAGCCACACTTTCAAGGCCGGCTGCCCTTGCCAGAATCTTCTGCGTCATTGTCATTCCCATATCGGTAACCTCCATTCTGAACGATCCAGCACCCATACTTCACGGATCACTTTGCCCCCTGATGTTTGCAGGTCTGAACCTATATACAATTCCTTGCCATTGTATCATAGCTTGTGATATAATTACAATATATAAAAATCATACGAAATATAACCACATCTTATATAGATGCAGAGTCCGTTTATGCAGTTTGCTTTTACCTGAGAAAAAGACTAAGAAAGGAGGCGGCAGATCATGAAAGGGAACATTTCACAATACCGCATTTTCTCAGCGGTTGCAGAGGCCGGCAGCATTTCCGGGGCTGCAAAAAAACTATTCATCAGCCAGCCGGCTGTAAGCAAATCGATCAGCAGCCTGGAAGAGAGTCTGGGGACGGAGCTTTTTTCCCGAGGAGCACGTGGTGTGAAGCTGACAGAAGAAGGGGTGATTCTGTACCGCCATGTTTCAGAAGCATTCAAATATCTGGAGTCAGGTGAGGGGGAACTGCGCCGCTTTAAGGAGCTCGGCATCGGGCACATCTCTCTTGGAGCCAGTACGACCTTATGCCGCTATAAACTGCTGCCCTACCTCCGCTCTTTTTCCCAGTCTCATCCTCATATCAGTCTGGGTATCAGCTGCCAGCCGACTATTCAGACTCTGCAGCTGATTGGCGAAGGAATCGTGGATATTGGATTGATCGCCAGGCAGGATAATATGCCGGGCATCGACTTTCTCAAAATCGGTGAGATCCGGGACATTTTTACTGCCACGCCGGACTATCTCAAAAACCTGGCAATCCGCTGCGGGGAGAAATGGATAGAAGATTTTGCCGAAAACATCGGGAATACTTTATCCGGGGAGCAGGGACTGCAGATCCTGGATCTGTCAACTCTCATGCTTCTCGACAAGGGAAATGCAACCAGACAATTTGTCGAGAACTACCTGGAAGAAAAGCACGTCCACCCGGAAAACATGATTGAAGTGACTACCATGGATCTTCTGATTGAGTTTGCACGGACAGGACTCGGGATTGCCTGTGTTATCGAAGACTTCGTAAAAAATGATCTGGAGGATCACACACTGCTCCGGATCCCGGTCTCTCCCTATCTCAAAACCAGGGATATCGGTTTTGCCTGGGCGCATGGAAAACCGGAGAGCAATGCCATCAGTGCTTTCCAAAGCTTTGTTGCCGAGCTCACAAAAGAGAAGTAGGCAGCCGGAAACCAGTCTGCCACAGGCAGAAAAAAGGCGGATGAAACAGCTCATTTCATCCGCCTTTTCATTGTCTATATCAAAACTGAAGCTGAAATTTCTTTAGTTGTCGATCAGCTTGCCTTCATCATTCCAGCTGTAAAGCTTACGGATCTCTTTACCGATCTTCTCGGAAGGATGCTCTGCTGCTTTCCTGCGCATAGCCTGGAAATGAACCTGCTTGCCCGCATCGGACATCTCCAGCAGGAATTCCTTCGCAAAGGTACCATCCTGGATATCTGCCAGGATCTTTCTCATCGCATTTCTGGTGTCCTCGGTAATGATCTTGGGACCGGTAATATAATCACCGTATTCAGCAGTATTGGAGATGGAATACCTCATGCCGGCAAAACCGCTCTGGTAGATCAGGTCAACAATGAGTTTCATCTCATGAATGCACTCAAAGTATGCATTTCTCGGATCATAACCAGCTTCGCAAAGAACTTCAAAGCCAGTCTGCATCAGTGCGCAGACACCGCCGCAAAGTACGGCCTGCTCACCGAAAAGGTCTGTCTCGGTCTCAATACGGAAGGTAGTCTCCAGCACGCCGGCTCTTGCTCCGCCGATACCAAGAGCATAGGCCAGAGCCAGATCCTGAGCCTTGCCGGTTGCATCCTGCTCAACTGCGATCAGGCAGGGAGTTCCCTTGCCTGCCAGGTATTCGCTTCGGACAGTGTGGCCGGGAGCCTTCGGAGCGATCATGGTAACATCAACGAATGCAGGAGGAACGATGGTTCCGAAATGGATATTGAAACCATGTGCGAACATGAGCATATTGCCCTCTTCAAGGTTCGGCTCGATCTCGTTTTTGTAAAGGGCAGCCTGTTTTTCATCATTGATCAGGATCATGATGATATCTGCCTGCTTTGCAGCCTCAGCTGCCGTAAATACCTTGAATCCTTCTGCCTCTGCTTTGGCCCAGGATTTGCTCCCTTCATACAGGCCAATGATAACATTGCACCCGGACTCGGTCAGATTCTTAGCATGTGCATGTCCCTGGCTGCCGTAACCAATGATTGCAATGGTTTTGCCGTCCAGCAGAGAAAGATTACAATCCTGCTCATAAAAGATTTTGTTCATAATATAATATCCTCCTTAAATGAATACACTGCTCTATAAACAGCAGGGTAT
>CADBQK010000347.1 GCA_902796775.1 uncultured Lachnospiraceae bacterium | reverse complement strand
GCCGTAAATATCGAAACCTATCCTACTCATATAGCAGGTCTTCCGGTGGCGGTGAATATGTGCTGCCATGTAGACCGCCACAGTGTCACGGAAATATAGAATGGAGTTTTGGACCCCCGGGACAGTCCCGGGGGTCCATTTTCTGAATTTTCTGAAAATTGAACTCTGACCTCGTCCCGGGGGTCCAACTCAAAAAATCTGTCCGACAATGTCAATGACAGAGAAGATTTTACACCTTGATAAGTGGAAGCCAAATATTTATAATAACGCTGAGTTAGCAATGGCTAACCCAGGAATAAAGGAGATAAAAACCATGAAGTATTCGGGAATGCCTGCTTTTATGTGGTTTCTTTATAAGAAATCCTTTCGTGATCACCTGCAAAGTGATCTTGGCTTCGATTCCGACAAAGCCAATCGAATGACCGCAAAAGCAAAGCCGAGGTATAAGTCGATCATTGAAAAATTGCCCGACTTTGAACGGGAAGACCGCTTTAAAACAAACATTGTTAATTGCGCATTGCTTATTGCTTTCTTACAGAGCATGGACAGGCGTCCTTCTTTGGACGAACTCACAAAGTTCTATGCCAATGCTATGTCTACAAAAGCAACGGAATTTTTCTGCAGGAGCGCGGGAAAGAACAAATTTACCCAAAAAGATATCGAGGGAATGAAAAAGGCCGCAGCGCTGAATGCTGCTGACAGGAATAATTATTCCTGGAATATGGAGTATATTCCGTATGACGATAACAGCGGCTATGAAGCCAGATTTACAAAGTGCGGGATCTGTACACTTATGAAGGAGTACGGGTTCTTTGATCTGGTTCCTGCCATGTGCAATCTTGATTATGTGATGAGTGATATGGGCGGGACGTCAACATTTGTAAGGGAATATACACTTGCGTCTGGCGGGCCGTATTGCGACTGCGGATACAAAAAGAAATCCTGAACCGGGCAGACTCGAGTCAATTATTTTAAAATAGGCTGAATGAATGGAAAGATGTACATTAGAAAAAAAACGGATTTGCCGGAGTTTATTTTCAAGGGAGTGTTCATCACAAAAAGGCTGTAATAGCTGCAGGAGGCGCCTCGTGTGACGAAAAAACAAGCATATCAATGAGCAGATTTCTCCGCAGGGCAGGGTATAACGTTCTTGTTTTGGGCTTTTATATGTGGGAGGGGCTTTCCAAAGAACTTGTCTCCATACCGGTTGATTATGTGGAGAAAGCAGTAAAATGGCTCAAAGAGGAAAAAGGGATCAATATGATCGCCATGACATCCGCATCAACCGGAGCCGGTTACACTCTCCTTGCAGCTTCATTGATCCCGGACATTAGTTGTGTTATCCCAATTGTGCCGTTTGATCATGTGATGGAGGGTACCACAAATCATTTCAAAAGACTTGGAAGGTCTGTTTATACATGGCATGGGATCGATGTGCCCTATTCTCCCTGGCAGCTGATCGACCGGGGATTGCCCGGGATCTTTATGGGAGCGATAAAAAACAAAAGATATGGACTGAAGAGATTCATGAGATATGGATATGATAATAATCCTGTCACGGAAGAATCGCGGATCAAAGTTGAAAATATGCATGCAGACGTGCTTTTTCTTGCAGTTAAGGATGATGACGCGTGGCCTTCAGATGAAGCCGTTCCAAGAATGATAAAAGTGCTAAGAGATGCAGATTATCAATATCGTGTTGAATGGCGTATATATGATAAGGCAAGCCATGCGCTTACTGACGGGCTTGATGAAATGTCCGGTTATGCCAAATGGGCTCTGAACCATATGCTTCCGGCCGAGAAAAAATATCCTAAAGAGTGTGAGGAGGCAAGACAGGACAGCTTCAAGCTGATATTGAAGTTCCTTGACGAGTGGGGGCAATAGAGTCTGTTGAAAAAATACAGCAGCACTATTGAAAACAAGATTAGCATATGCTAACATTCAATTGAAGTACCCCGCCCAGCTCGGGTTTTTCTTTTGGGAACAAGTTAGCTACCACTAACACAAATATTTTTGGGTGAATTCTTATTGGGAGGAAATAAGATATGGGACTATTTAAAAACTTTGTAAGTCAGACAAGAAAACCCGAGGGATTTCTGGGAAAAATGATGGTCAATGGCATGAACGGTGGTCATGCAAAGATGGCCGACTGGGGCATGTCACATTTAAGGAATATTGTACCTAAAGAGATTCTCGAAGTAGGCTGTGGCGGTGGAAGAAATGCTCACGAGCTGATGCAGAAGTATCCGTCATGCAAAGTCACAGCTATTGATTATTCAGATGTTTCCGTTGAGAGGGCAGCTGCATACAACACAGACATGATACAGATCGGGCGCTGTAAGGTTCTTAAGGGCGATGTTTCTGATCTGAACATGAATGAGCAGTACGACCTTGCTACAGCCT
The DNA here is from genome assembly GCA_902796775.1 of uncultured Lachnospiraceae bacterium. The sequence goes on along the minus strand of CADBQK010000347.1, from coordinate 154 downwards.
TTGAGACTATTTATTTCTGGCCGGGACTTGAGAAATGCTTTTCAGAAGTAAACAAGGCACTTAAGCCCGGTGGATTTTTCATGATCGTAAATGAGTCCGATGGTACCGATAAGGCGAGCCTTAAATTTGAAAAGATCATAGATGGCATGACATG
>CADBQK010000346.1 GCA_902796775.1 uncultured Lachnospiraceae bacterium | reverse complement strand
TCTGCTCATCTGAACGGAACTCTTGTTGTATGTATCACAAGCGTTGGAAGGCCGGATCAATCAGTAACCTTTCCGCTTCCGTGCACGATCAATCATTTCCTCTGCTTCAGTAAAAGCATCCGGAAGAAATCCGTCTACGTTTTCTTTCCCGATCTTTTCCTTCGCCTTGATTTCTTCCCAGTTCATCAGAACCTCCCCGGAATCTTTAACCTTGACATCACCAAATACATGCGGATGCCGCCGGATCATCTTATCTTTTATCCCCACAATTACGTCATCCAGAGTAAATATTCCTTCTTCCTCCGCTATCTGTGCGTGCATGATAACCTGGAGCAACAGATCCCCCAGTTCTTCTTTCAGATTCTCTGCATTCCCAGTATGATCGTAAATATTGATTCCGCAGATTACTTCCGCTGCCTCTTCTATAACTGCCGCTTTGAGAGAGGAATGTGTCTGCTCCCTGTCCCAGGGACAGCCGTCTTTAGCCCGAAGACGGCGTACTACTTCCTTTAGTTCATCAAATGACTGCATCCCGAATCCCCAATTAATCCATTTTCCAATCAAATAGTACTTGTTCTTTTCAAATTCTGGCTGCCGGGCGATGCATATGCACATATTTCATTTCCCAGTCTTCATCTCCGTAATGGCTGTACTCAGACATTTGACAGCCGTGACAAAGATCATCTGCAATTTCAAGTATGACATCGGAAAGCTCCAGATCCTTCTTCCATTTTTCTTCAATTGCATGATATCCCAGCAGGGCGCCTAGAATATTGCCCGTTACCGCACCAGTCGAATCACTGTCTCCTTTATGATTGACGGAAGCAATGATACCTGCAGAAAAGTCATTTTGATATTTCAGTGCACAGTAAAGAGAAATACCCAACGTCTCCTCACCGACCCAGCCTTCTCCCAGCTTGTGGATATTGGTCAAATCGTCAGCTGAATCATTCCCAGACAAGTCGACCGCGAGATTAATGATATCAGTCAGCTCTGCAAGATGGGGATCTCCTGCAAAAATCTTTGCTGTTGTATCCCGGGCTTCCAGAACGATCTCCTTTAATGACTGTTCTCTTCCTTTTTGCGGAAATACGATTCGGTTAATGATATGGACCAGTACGGCTGCAGGCATATACCCAAGGGAATGCCCATGTGTGATGGCTGCCAACTGAGCGCCCTCCATGTCCAGCCGCTCCATATCCAAATGATATTTGACAGCCAGTGGGGCAACACGCATGATTCCGCCACATCCTTTGCTGTTGTTCCGTTTTGCTTTTATATAATCGTCCAGCTCTCCATCATTCATTTCCTGCTCCAATGCAGAAAGGCATGTAAGTCCCGGTGCTCTTCGTGAATACAGCTCCGGTACATCCAGAAGCCATGAGAATCCGCCGGATTGAGTATAACGCTCATGTCGGTTGACTTCCTTCATGGAGGACTCCTGTGTCAGCAGCCAGTCAAGGTATGCCCTTGCCACATATACCCTCGGCCAGCCCTGGATCCCGCGCATACGGCCGCGTGTATCCCCGACCAGAAGTCCATTTGCCGTGAAGAGAGTCATCTGAGTATCGTCTGATATGAGAGCCTGCCCAGTCTGAGGGTCTTTTTCATACTCTGTAATTCCTCTTGAACCATACTCTGAAAAGATTGCCTTTTCCGACAGAAATTCCACGGAATATCCAAGAGCATCACCTACTGCTCCACCGTAAATACAACCACGAATTGCATCAAGATGTACTCCATTCGGATTTGCAGCCTCTTCAGAAATATCACTTATCTTGTCCTTTTTTAACATAATTACCTTATCTCTCACCTTTATAATAATTCTATGAATACATAGTGATTTACAAATGCTTATTCAATACAAGTCTCTGTTCCAGTCCATTAGCATATACATACAAACATCTTTTTCTATCAAACACCGGATTCGCATCATGAATAATCCTATGATGATTTGGACATACGATCATCTGGTTGTTCGCATCATTATTGAGGCTGTTCACAAAATAGTCTATATGATGTGCTTCAGCTATATGAGATCCAAACTCTTCCCCGATAAGTTTCCCACATATCTGACAT
>CADBQK010000345.1 GCA_902796775.1 uncultured Lachnospiraceae bacterium | reverse complement strand
TTATATCAGAAATTCATAGAAAATGATTTATGTGAAGCTTAATAAAAAATACAAAGCTGAACCATGGCAGAACCACGATAGCATAGTATGTTGCGAGGGGGGCAAATTGTGATAGAATCATCGTTGTTGAACGGTGGAAATACATATTGTATTATAGCTGATGCTGAAACACAATATGTACTGCAAATATGAGCTTAGGGTGAAGCGTCCGCTGAGAATCGATGTCAGCGGAGATTTGTTTGATAGTGTTTGATCATGATGGACATATGTAATTTCTGCCAATGCGACCTATATGTCATACCAATACAGTTATAACAGGGCATTAGAACAGACCAGGCTTATGCTAAACGACCTGTATGCCAACGAAGAATTCAGGATGGCGGCGGATAAGCCGGGACTGCATGATGATGAGGGGGACGGCGTAAAGCTTATGATCGCAGGCTTCGTGGATGACAGGACCGAAGAATACCAGCACAATGTATATAAGCTCAGCTATAAATTCAATTTCCATAATAACGCGGTCTTTTACGAAGATATGAACGGTATAAGGAACGGCTGGCACTATTTGCTTCTGGAATATTTCGGTCTGGAGACGGCAAGATTTTCCGAGGATGATTTTAAGGAAATGGCTGAGACACAGGAATTCAGATCGATGCCCATATGGCCCGAGGAAGGCTCGATAGGCAAGATCGGAGAGTACTTTGTAATTAAGCTTACAGACGAACTGCCATATCAGGAAGAATAAATTTATAATGCCGGCTAAGGATTAAATCCGAAGCCGGTTTTTATTTATCGCACGGATACTCGATTTCTGAACAGTTATGGTTTACGAAAAGCTAATATTCGTGTATAGTTTATGAGTGGGATAATTTGCGGCAATCATTCCGTTCCGGGAACAGACGCATCAAATAAAACATAAAATATAAATGTAAAAAGAAGGGGCGAGGGTATGTTTGACAATTCAGTTTTTACCATTACCAAAGATAATTTGAATTCCCGTATTACCCAGGCAACGCATTATCTGGAAGAGTACGAAAAAGAAGTAGCCCGTGCACAGGGAGCAGCAGGTTATGTTTTCCGTAATAAGGAAGACGCTCTGGGCAGGATCAAGATGCTGATGGAATTCGATTCGAATGATGAGCGCATCTTAAATCTGTATGACCGTGCAAAGAACTGTGTGAAAGGCGGCGCCGGTAATATCGTAACTGTAGATCCGTCTTATCTGGTATATCTGGAAAATGAGGAAAGCCTGCGCAGTCATTATGCGGAAGTCAGCGAAAAGGCGTGGAAGGATATTCTGGATGCAAATAAAGATAATGTCCTGGAGAGGATTTTCCCGACACCGGATCTCAAGAAATATACGATCGACGATATGAAAGACAAGATCGTCATTCTGGATGATGTACGCTATCCCGAAAACCAGTTTTATGGCGCATTGGGCGAATTTATATGGTGCGGTACCCGTTCGGACGGCATGTATTTTATCCGGATCGACGGTAGGGAATGGCTGGGACCTTATGAAGCGGTAAAGCGCTACCGCCGTCAGGTGGATACTACAATGATGGAAGTAAAGTCTTGGTCCGTGATCGGTAAGATTAATGATATCGCATTTGAGTCTCCGGACGCAAGCGAGACACAGATCACACCGCCGATGATGGCCTGGGAAATTCAGCCTATCGCGCTGTATGTTCCGGGACACATTATGGGTGTTTATGACGAGAATGGTGAGCATACAGGTAAGTTTATTGATGAAGAAAAACTTGATGCACTCAAGGATTCCTTCTACACCATAAAAGAAATTCCGGATGATGTGACACCGGAGCGTCTGGTAGAGATTTATATGACAGCAATCAAGGAAAAGAATTATCCTTTGTATCTTGACTGCATTGATCCGGAGCGCAGTAAAGATCCGACACAGTTAGCAAACATCCTGTACCATTGGGATCTTCATCAGGAGCGTTTCCATGGCGAATATGTCCAGGGAATTGTGGATCCGGAAAAGACCGTCGTTAAGGTGGTACAGGGTTATGATGAAAACAGTATCGATACCTTCTTCCTGGATGAGGATGAACAGAAGAAGATCAAAGAGGCATATGGCGAACGCATCGAGGAAGCGGTTGTTCAGACAACAGCCATAGATAAAAATGGTAAGCAGATCGGTTCACCTGCAAATCATACCTTAAAGCGTGTCGGTGACGGCAGATGGTATATTTCAACCTATGAGGT
>CADBQK010000344.1 GCA_902796775.1 uncultured Lachnospiraceae bacterium | reverse complement strand
TACGGCGCTATTGATTATATGACCGAACAAATGAAACGGAAACAGTATCAGACGATAATTCTGACTGAAGTTCCGGATCTGAGCACGGAAAACAGCGACTCAAAACAGCTGCTGGCGCTTGTGAATCTGGCAAATGAATCCGGCGGGGTCGTTATGGTCTTCACTAATTCGCCGATCTGGAATCAGCTTCAGCGCCAGGGGATGACGATCAAGATCGATCTTCCGAATGAAGACGAGATGTATGGCATTATTAAAGAATATATTGACGACTATCGAAATGAGATCCCGATCGAATGGGATAATAATGACATCCGTGAAGCCGCAGCGATGCTCAACGGAGTTACCCGTATCGAAGCTGAGAATGTCATGGCGGCACTGATAGCGAACAAATGCATCCGAAAGACAGACATGGATGAGATCCGCTATGCCAAGGACCGTCTGTTCTCGGACATATCCGGCCTTGAAAAAATTGAAGTAGATGACAGCGTTAAGGATGTCGGAGGGCTTGAAGGGCTTAGAAAATGGCTGGATGAAAAGAAGGAACTCCTTACCCCTGAAAAGAAAGATATATTAAGGGCAAAAGGTCTGCAGCCGCCCAGGGGGATCCTTCTGGTAGGGGTTCCCGGATGCGGTAAATCCCTGTCTGCCAAATCGATCTCCGCATTATGGAAATTACCTCTGTACAGACTGGATTTTGCCACAGTTCAGGGCAGTTATGTCGGACAGTCAGAGCAGCAGCTGAAAGATGCGCTGACGACCGCGGAACATGTATCTCCCTGCGTGCTTTGGATCGATGAGATAGAAAAAGGCCTGTCAGGAGCTATCGGCGGAGCAAATGACGGCGGAGTCTCGACACGCATGGTCGGCCAGTTCCTGTTCTGGATGCAGGAATGTAAAAAACAGGTATTTGTTGTAGCAACGGCTAATGATGTTTCCCTGCTTCCTTCAGAATTGCTGAGAAGGGGAAGGTTCGACGAGCTTTTCTTTGTGGATCTGCCGACAGCTTCAGAACGCTATGAGATCCTTTCGCTCTATATGAGAAAATATTTAGGCGTTGATTTTTCAGGAGAGCTTGCAGACAGGATCGTCATGATCAGCGACGGCTTTACCGGCGCGGACCTGGAGTCAACGGTAAGGGATCTTGCTTACAGGACCATTGCAAATCCGAGCTTTGTTTTAAATGAAGAGAACATTATTACAGCATTCAACAATGTAGTGCCGCTTTCGCAGACAAGCCCGGAAAAGATCGAAGCCATCAGGGAATGGGGAAAAGAACGGGCAGTGCCTGCTTCAGGAAAACCGATCGGCGGAGAGAAACTGGCACAGCAGGAGACACAAAGGACAAGGAAAGTGCTCGTATGATCTGTGTGTTGTTTCTTTGCCGGACGGAGATCAACAGATGAGTGAGAAAGGATCAGATTATGCCAAAACCAATGCTGCGGACACCGCAGATGCAAAATCAGTCACAGGATCTGCTCAGTGCAACTTCTGCCGAGCAGCGGCAGAGACAGACTCAGCAGATGGACAAGATGAAACTGGACAGATTGCTCCGCAGGCCCCGGTCAAAAGAGTACATGGAAGCAATACGTCAGCTGGATGCAGGCGGCCATGTGCATAATCAGAATAAAGTCAATGAGATAATCGACAGGATCAGAGAAGAGTTCCCGGAGGTCGATATTTCCGGGGTCCTTATCGGATATGTGGCAGTTTGTTATCTGGGACCTCCGTATGAAGTGCATACACTCGATTTTGCAGGAGAGATCATTGAACACTATAAAAAGGGGCAGGCTTTGGAAAACGGGATGGAAAAAGCCAGAAGCATTGCCATGCACGGAGGATATGCTTTTATAGAAGTATATGTGGACTGCTGCAGAGCGGTAAGCGCTAACGGGACAGTTTCTGTCATTGCCGGATGACTGTCGGTCCCGAATGGGAATGGACAAGATCGGAAAGATTTAAAGCATTGCAATAAAATGAACATAAAAAAGCGGCCCGGAGGTGTATATACCTCCGGGCCGTTTTGCATAAAAAGGCCGTTCTGTTGTCAAAATAAACATATTCTATTGGAAAAGCTGTCAGTTTATGGTATATTTTTATGATAGAACTCTGTT
>CADBQK010000343.1 GCA_902796775.1 uncultured Lachnospiraceae bacterium | reverse complement strand
TCAGGAAAGAGACACTGCCGATTTGGACAAGCTCCCTTTTCCAATTGTTTTTTGCAGGCAGCTCCTCTGAAATCTGCAGTCGGCCCGCCGACATCATGGATATAGCCCTTGAAATCGGGCGACTTTACCATGCGCTGTGCTTCACGCAGAAGCGATGCATGGCTTCTGGCCTGTACGATCCTCCCCTCATGAAACACGATTGCACAAAAACTGCATCCGCCAAAACATCCACGCGTACTGGTAAGAGAGAACTGTACTTCCGAAAAAGCAGGAATACCTCCCTCCGGATCATAGGAGGGATGCCAGCGGTTTTCGTAGGGGAGCTCATAAACATCATCCATCTCCTGCATCGTAAGCGGACGGGAGGGCGGATTCTGTACGATATAACGCTTTTCCCCATAAGACTCGATCAGCGGCCGGGCTGTAAACGGATCTGTATGTGCCAGCTGTACCCCAAAGGAACGGGCATACTCCCTGCGATCTGCCTGCATGGCATCATAGGACGGCAGGAGAATCCCTCCTTCCGTCTCCATAACAGACTGCACATCTCTGCTTTTATAGACCGTACCGGGGATCCAGGTTATATCACCTGCACCAATACCACCTGCCAGAGCCTCCGCAATGGCGAGGATCGACCTCTCCCCCATCCCGTAGGACAGTAAGTCCGCTCCGGAATCCAGGAGAATCGACCTTCTAAGCTTATCTGACCAGTAATCGTAATGTGCCAGCCTTCGCAGACTTGCTTCGATCCCGCCGATGATGACCGGCACCTGCCCGTAAGCACGGCGGATGAGATTGCAGTATACGATGGTCGCATAGTCCGGCCGTTTCCGGATGGCTCCTCCGGGAGAATATGCATCTTTACTGCGTCTTTTCCTGTTCACAGTATAATGATTTACCATGGAATCCATGTTTCCCGCACTGACCAGAAATCCGAGCCTTGGCCTGCCGAAAGTCTGCACACTCCTCTCGCTGCGCCAGTCCGGCTGCGCGATCATGGCTACTTTGTACCCATGGGCCTGCAGAAGTCTCCCGATGATCGCACTTCCAAAAGAAGGATGGTCCACGTAGGCATCCCCGCATACATAGACAAAATCAGGCTGCTCCCAGCCCATAGCATCCATTTCCGCTTTCGTCATCGGCAAAAACATACAGCACCCCAAATCAATCCATGCCCTCTCCGGAATGAGTAATCTGCAGATTAAGCAAATTAATCAAATTAATCAAAATCAAAACTACTGAAGATCAGTATCTTTCAGGAGATATCCCCTTTCCAGTGCAGGGCCAAGCAGGTTTTCCTTTGCATACTTCCAGATCGTCTCCGAACCTTCATGGGTATGGGAATTGCGTCCCAGCACCTGGCTAAGCCGTATAGAAGTCTCGGTCCAGGCCCGGCCGCCTGCAGCAACATTCAGCATCATCGGCTGGATATTGTCCATCGTCCTGGCAAATCTGGCCTCAGGCGTTCTGCCCTCTTCAAACTCCTCCCACAAGTTTCGAAGAACTGTGCCCTGATCCGGAGGGAGGATCGCATAAAGCTTATCTGCCGCAGCAAGCTCTCTTTCCCTCTGGGATTTCTTCCCTTCTTCGTCATAAGCATAAGTATCGCCTGCATAAATCTCCACCAGATCATGCCCCAGGATCATCAGGATCGTGTGCAGGATATCGATCTTTTCATTGGCATGCTCCTGCAGGACCCAGGCCATCAAAGCCATGTGCCAGGCATGTTCCGAATCATTCTCGAGCCGCTTTCCATCAGACAGATAGGTCCTGCGGGTGATAAACTTCTCTTCATCAATCTTCAGGCAGAAGGCGAACTGATCCAGCAGGCGCCGTACTTTATCTCCGGCTGTATCCTGATCTTCTGCAGCCACTCCGGGCTCCATTTCAAAAACTCTGCAGATACTGTCATAGTGCAGAAAAATGCCCTCCTTAGCCAGAGCCCTGATCAGCTGATGTGAAGCTGCCATACCGCCGATGGTCTCTTCCTCCTGCAGTATGAGATCTTTTTCCTCAAAGTCTTTCTCAAAGAGATAGACATCGACAAAATAATTATCCCCTTCGCCCGGGTTTTCCCGATGATAATCAAATGCAAAACCGCCCCGGCATCCGTGTACATCCACTCCGGTCTCTTCCCTTATCTCCCGGATAACTGCCTCCAGTGAAGACTCTCCTGCCTGTACACCGCCGCCCGGAACTTCCCACCAGCCAGGTGCCCAGGCTTTATCCAGCTTACGTCTCGTGATCAGGAACTTCCCGTCCTTCCGGCGTACTACACCGAGCACTGAGAGATGGTATTCTCCATCTTTCAGACACCAGTCATTGCGTTTCATCCTGCGGCCTGTCAGCTGCTTATTCTCATCATAAATGTCCCAGTATTCCATACCAAATTTATAAATCCTTTCCTGCCTGGTATCATTCTTCCTAATACTTCGGAAGGCAGAAACCCCTTATATACCGGGCGTTCACCTTCATTGTCCGGATACCGACTCCTCGGAAATACGTGACGCCGTCCACATCTTTTCCGGCCTTCTGCTCTGCAGATGTAATCACGTTCCCCGTATTGATATTGAAACGGCAGTTCCCTTCGATCACAAGAAAATAGGTATCTCCTCCGTTTTTATAGGTTTTCAGGACAAGTCCGACATGATCCGGCGTACCGGTATTGTCCCCTTTGCCCTTATCCTGCCAATCGTACATCACAATGTCACCGATCTGCGGGACATACGCATCATTTTCCTGCCACCTTCCGATACTCTGGAAATTTCTGACCATATACCTGCAGGAACACTCCGGCAGGAGCAGGTTTTCCATTCCGGAAAGGATCCCCCAGGCACTTACTGCAGTAGCACACCACTGATCCTTATAAGTCACCTTATATTTCCGCTTATAAATACTATTTGAAGCATTGTATGCATCTACCAGTTTATGATGCGCGCTGCTGCTTTGTTTGGTCTTCAGGTAGCTGAGCGCCATGGTTGTAACAGCCTGCCGCTTTTCAGAAGCAGACAGCTTCCCGTCATTTGCCAGCAGATATAAGGTGTGGCCGTTCACTGTTTTTTTGCCGGTCACACGAGCTCCATCAGAGGCGAAATAGGCCAGTTTGCG
>CADBQK010000342.1 GCA_902796775.1 uncultured Lachnospiraceae bacterium | reverse complement strand
TCAGAAGGTCTACATAATTCAGGCTTCTGAGCCAGTCTGCATTATTTACCATCAAAGCCTTCCCGTCTGAAAAATCGATAAAGCGTGAAATCTGCTTCTTGAAGCAGGCAATATTGTGATCGATGGTCTCAGTCGTCAGAACCTGGCGCAGGTCGCTCTTTCCGGAAGGATCTCCGATCATACCGGTCCCGCCGCCCATCAGGGCTATTGGCTTGTTGCCTGCCATCTGCAGACGCTTCATCAGCACGAGAGTCATAAAGTGACCGACATGGAGACTGTCAGCAGTCGGATCATACCCGATATAGAAGGTGGCCTTTCCATTATTTACCAGATCGCGGATCTCATCTTCATCCGTCACCTGCGCGATCAGCCCACGTGCAATCAATTCATCATAAATCTTCATTCTCTTCCTTCCTCCTTCTATTATGGTATATATGATGATGGCAGCGTTAAAAAAAGGAATTTAATCGATTCCTGCTAACAGGTATTACATCCCTGCCTTTTCCTGTATACAGGATTCCCGGCTATTACGCAATTCGCGTTTCAGTATAAGCTTTTGGGGAATCTCTGTCAAGATGCTGAACATTTCCATTTACTATTACAATGCACGGATGACTGTGGTATATTAGGATATATCATATCTTTGTATTACAGGAAATGACCAGGCAAAGTACCTGAGAAAGGAACCATTACATGTGCAGCAGATATTTCGTTGATCTCTCTCCTGAGCTGCGGCCGTTCATAGAAGAGGCATGCAGTTCGCGCCTCGCAGACCGGATGATCCATCGATTCGGGAGGCCTGTTATACAAAAGGGAGAGGTGAAACCCACAGATATTGCACCAGTCATTGCCCCCAATGCCCGCGGTATCCGCTCCGCGTTTCCCATGATCTGGGGTTTCAGCGCGCCGGAGGATCCAAATACCAGGCGCTCCCGTCCGCTGATCAACTGCCGCGTTGAAACTGCTGCATCCAAACAGATGTGGCGGGAGAGCTGGCAGCGGCGGCGCTGTGTTGTCCCGGCTTCCTGGTATTATGAGTGGGAGCATTTCACCCGCCCGGACGGCAGCCGCAGGACCGGGGACAAGTTTGCGATCCAGCCGGCGGGTTCCTCTGTCTGCTATCTGGCCGGCCTTTACAGGATTGAAGAGGGTTTTCCTCACTTTACGATCCTGACCAGGACACCAGGCGAGGCCTTACAGAAAATCCATGACCGCATGCCCGTCATCCTACCCTCGCATTGCATTGGTGAATGGATCGATCCTTCTTCTGCACCGGAAGCTGTCCGTGAAATAGCAGCTCTCTCCCTGACAGATATGGTCTTTGAAAGAGCCTGATCACGCTGCAGCCGGATTCGGAGGATCACCACAGCAGAAGCTGTCCCACAAAACCGGACGTATGCCCACAAATCCAGCGTATGCAATGAGGCATACAAAGCATCCCGGGTATCAGGGCTGCTGCATACTTACTTAAAACCAAAATACAGAGAGATATGGAAATGCTATGAAAAGAAATGTCAAGATGATCCTGGCCTATGATGGCTCCAGATATTATGGGTGGGAACACCAGCCGAACACTCCCCTGACGATCCAGGGGAAGGTGGAAAGTGTACTCTCGGAAATGACCGGAACACCGGTCGAAGTCATCGGTGCCGGCCGGACCGATGCAGGTGTCCATGCGGTCGGCATGACTGCAAACGCCCATCTGGATACCATATTGACTGAGCAGGAAATCCGGTCATACCTTAATCAGTATCTGCCGGAGGATATCTGCGCTCGTGAAGTCAGCTTTGCTTCCGACCGCTTTCACAGCCGCTACAATGCAAGAGGAAAGATCTACCGCTACACATTCTGGACAGGTGCGCTCAAACCTGTATTCGAGAGAAAATATGTCTATGTTCCGGAGAAGATCCCCGACATCCGGCGTATGCGCGAGGCAGCGGCTTATCTAGTTGGTGAACACGATTTTGCCAGTTTCTGCGGCAACCCGAAGATGAAAAAATCCACAGTACGGGAAATCTACCGGATCGATATCCGTCAGAATGGGGACAAACTTGAGCTCACTTATCACGGCAAGGGTTTTCTTCAGTATATGGTGCGTATCCTGACCGGCACGCTGCTGGAAGTGGGTACCGGCAAAAGAGATCCTGCAGACATGCCTGCGCTTCTGGCAGCAAAAAACAGGTCCCTGGCAGGATTTACCGTACCTGCCAAAGGCCTGTGTCTGCTGGAAGTTAAATATGCTTAAGCCGGAGCAGCCCGCCCCATTCCCGGACCAGCCTCTCCAGTGACCAGGCTGCATTGGCCGGACTTGTAGATGGAAGGACCGTGGCGGGGATGCCATTTTGCGGATAAATGTATTTCCGGTACAGCTCTCCCGCCTTTTTCCCATTTGTATACACCCTGTCCCCGATTCGGGAAGCAGACAGGATCGGGGACAGATCATTCACCTGTGCATTGCGGATACTGCTGTCAGAAGAACCCCGGATCTCGCAGGACCTGATCACATCAAACAGTGCGATCCCATGCTTCAAAAGCATCTCCCGTTTTGCCGGAACACTGACCGGCACCTCCTCATCCAGAAGCTCTGCCATCACCTGCCAGAAGCGGTTCCGGGGATGTCCGTAATAAAAGTTTACTTCCCGCGATTTCACCGAAGGAAAACTCCCCAGAATCAGCACCCTGGCGTTTTCATCATACAATGGATCAAACGGATGGATCAGCATACTTCTTTTCCCTTTTCCTTCTCTTACTTCTTCTCCAGAAGCTTTTTGATATACTGGCCGGTATAGGAGGACTCACACTGTGCAACCTCCTCGGGAGTACCAAAGGCAACTACTGTACCTCCCCGGTCTCCGCCCTCCGGTCCCAAATCAATAATATAATCTGCCGTCTTAATGACATCCAGATTGTGTTCGATCACAATAACGGTATTACCGCCATCTGCCAGCCGCCGCAGGATTTCGGTCAGCTTATGCACATCTGCAAAATGAAGGCCTGTCGTCGGTTCATCCAGGATATAGATCGTCTTTCCGGTAGGCCGCTTGCTCAGTTCAGTAGCCAGCTTTATTCGCTGCGCCTCGCCGCCGGAAAGAGTTGTAGATGGCTGGCCGAGACGGATGTAGGATAGTCCCACATCATACAGAGTTTCCAGCTTCCTTCGAACGGAGGGAATACTGTCAAAGAAGGCAAGAGCTTCCTCTACTGTCATATCCAGCACTTCATAAATATTCTTTCCCTTATAACGCACCTCCAGCGTTTCGCGATTGTATCGCTTCCCATGGCAGACCTCGCAGGGGACATAAATATCCGACAGGAAATGCATCTGGATCTTTATGATACCGTCACCTGCACAAGCCTCACACCGGCCTCCTTTTACATTAAAGGAAAACCGGCCCTTTTTGTAACCGCGTTCCTTAGCATCCACCGTTGATGCAAACAGGTCGCGGATCATATCAAAGACCCCTGTATAGGTTGCCGGATTGGAACGCGGCGTACGCCCGATCGGTGACTGGTCAATATTAATGACCTTGTCCAGCTGTTCCTTTCCTATGATCATATCATGTTTTCCGGGATGCTGCGTCCGGGCATGATTCAGATCTCTGGCCAGACGTTTGTACAGGATCTCATTGATCAGTGAGCTCTTTCCTGATCCGGATACACCCGTCACGCAGGTCATCACACCCAGAGGAATATCCACATCAATATGTTTCAGGTTATGCTCTGCTGCCCCTTTCACATGCAGGAACCCGCTCGGCTGTTTCCGGACTTTTGGTACAGGAATGCAGATCCTGCCGCTCAGATACTGCCCGGTCACAGACTCCGGACAATCCATGATATCCTGTGCACTTCCTTCCGCAACCAGGTATCCTCCGTGCTCTCCTGCTCCCGGCCCGATATCTATGATCCAGTCCGCTTCGAGCATCGTCTCTTCATCATGCTCCACCACGATCAGGGTATTCCCCAGATCGCGCAGATGTTTTAAAGTACGAAGAAGTTTATCATTGTCCCGCTGATGCAGGCCGATACTCGGCTCATCCAGAATATAAGCCACACCAACCAGACCGGAACCGATCTGCGTTGCCAGACGGATACGCTGTGCTTCGCCTCCGGAAAGACTTGCGGTTGCCCGTGAAAGCATCAGATAATCCAGCCCGACATCCACCAGAAATCCAAGTCTGGAACGGATCTCCTTGATGACCAGATCTCCGATCAGATGCTGCTGTCTGGTCAGCTGGAGATGATCCATAAAGCATTTCAGATCCGTGATCGACATTTCAGTCAGCTCACTGATGTTTTTATCTCCCACAGTCACAGCTAGAGACTCTTTTTTCAGTCTTTTTCCGCCGCATTCATTGCAGGGAGTAATAGTCATGAAACTCTCGTATTCCTGCCGCATCAGCTCGGACGCTGTCTCGCGGTATCGTCTTTCCACATTCCGGACGATTCCTTCAAAGGTAACGGGATAGACACCTTTGCCTCTCTGTCCTTCATAGTGGACCATAACTTCACGACTGCCGGTCCCGAAGATCAGCATATCTTTTATTTCCTGCGGATAGCTGCCGAAAGGTGCATCCAGGCTGAAGCCGTATTCCCGGGCAAGAGCTTTGAGCAGCTGGTTAGTAAAACTGCCATTCGCAGAGGAAGACTGCCATCCCAAAACCGCGATTGCTCCCTGATTGATAGAAAGCGACTCGTCCGGTATCAGAAGCTCCGGATCAAACTCCATTTTATATCCCAGACCATTGCAGACCGGGCAGGCTCCAAAAGGATTATTGAAGGAAAAACTTCGCGGCTCGATCTCCTCGAAACTGATCCCGCAGTCCGGACAGGAAAAGCTCTGGCTGAAAGTCAGATAGCTGCCTTGCACATCCGAAGAAACTCCCGGAACATCTCCAGCTGAACTGTCAGGCATTCCCTCAGGCATATCCACGATTGCCAGTCCTCCGGTCAGCTTCAGCGTCGTTTCCAGAGAGTCTGTCAGACGCTTTCCTATCCCTTCCCGTACGACAAGGCGGTCCACAACGATTGCGATGGTATGCTTTATATTTTTTTCCAGTGAGATCTCCTCAGACAGATCATACTGCTGTCCGTCCACCATAACACGTACATATCCGCTTTTTCTGGCCTGTTCCAGCACTTTGACATGCGTACCCTTACGTCCCCGTACGACCGGGGCCAGGATCTGGACTCTGGTGCGCTCCGGCAAAGCCATCACTGCATCCACCATCTGGTCAACCGTCTGCCGGGCTATGACCTTTCCGCAGTTCGGACAGTGCGGTATACCGATCCTGGCAAACAAAAGCCGGTAATAATCATAGATCTCGGTCACCGTTCCAACTGTGGACCGGGGGTTGCGGTTCGTTGATTTCTGGTCAATAGAGATAGCCGGTGACAGTCCTGTGATGCTCTCCACATCCGGCTTTTCCATCTGCCCCAGAAACTGCCGGGCATAGGAAGACAGCGACTCCATATAGCGCCGCTGCCCCTCTGCATAGATCGTGTCAAAAGCCAGAGAAGACTTTCCGGATCCGCTCAGGCCTGTAAGTACAACCATCTCATTTCGAGGAATCTTTACATTGATTCCCTTCAGGTTATGCTCTCTCGCCCCGCGGATATCGATATATTCCTTCTTGTAAACAGTAACGATATCTTTCTTCATTCCGTTCTCCGTATTAACAGCATACTGCGCTGCCGGATCATTCCGCTCTCAGTTTCTCCTTCAGCGCATAGATCTGGTCCCGGCATACTGCCGCCCGTTCAAAGTTCAGCTCTACCGCGGCTTTATTCATCTCTTTTGTCAGTTTTTTGATCATTTTCTGGATCTCTTCCCGGCTCATGGATTCGGCATCCTTTTCAAGGCCGGTATCGATATTCTCGATAGCTTCGGAAATGCTGATCAGGCCTCGCACAGCTTTTTTGATCGTCTGCGGTGTAATGCCATGTTCCTGATTATATGCATCCTGTATCTTCCGTCTGCGGTTTGTCTCATCGATCGCCCGCCGCATGGAATCGGTGATCTCATCGGCATACATGATCACATGGCCGCCTGTATTGCGAGCTGCCCGTCCGATTGTCTGGATCAGAGACGTTTCAGAACGCAGGAAGCCCTCCTTATCTGCATCCAGGATTGCTACCAGTGTGATCTCAGGGATATCCAGACCTTCCCGCAGCAGATTGATCCCGACCAGCACATCAAACTTATCCATGCGCAGATCCCGCACAATCTTCGTCCTCTCCAGGGTATCAATGTCGGAATGCAGATACTGTACACGGATCCCCATATCCTTCATATATGCAGTCAGATCCTCCGCCATGCGTTTGGTCAGTGTTGTAACCAGGATCTTGTTTTTCTTCTCCGTCTCCTTGCGGATCTCGCTGATCAGATGATCGATCTGCCCTTCTACCGGATGCACGGTCACCTCGGGATCCAGCAGCCCCGTCGGACGTATCACCTGCTCGGAACGCAGAAGCTCATGTTCTGCCTCATAAGGCCCCGGTGTGGCCGAGACAAAAAGCATACTGGAAATATGTTCCTCAAACTCATCAAAATTCAGCGGCCGGTTATCCTTTGCCGATGGCAGACGGAATCCGTAATCCACCAGTGTCCCCTTGCGGGATTGATCCCCATGGTACATCGCCCGCACCTGCGGTATGGTCATATGGGACTCATCTACAATGATCAGGAAATCCTCCGGAAAGTAGTCCATCAGGGTATAGGGCGGCTGTCCTGGAGCCAGCCCGGTCAGGTGCCGGGAATAATTCTCGATTCCTGAACAGAAACCCGTTTCACGCATCATCTCGATGTCAAACTTCGTCCTCTCTTCGATCCGCTGTGCTTCCAGGAGCTTATCCTCCCGTTTAAAATAGGCAACCCGCTCCTTCATTTCCTCTTCGATATTCCGGATCGCTCTTTCCATCTTATCCGGCTCAACCACATAATGGGATGCCGGAAAGATAGCGACATGCTCCAGACGATTCTTCACCTTGCCGGTCAGGACTTCAAACTCGGTCAGACGGTCTACCTCATCTCCGAAAAACTCTGCCCGTACAGCCAGATCGGTCGCCCCGGCCGGGAATATCTCGAGTACATCCCCTCTTACCCGAAAGGTACCTCTCTTAAAATCCACATCATTCCGGTCGTACTGCATCTCAATCAGCCTGCGGATCACTTCATCCCGGTCTTTTATCATCCCGGGACGCAGAGATACGACCATGTTCTGGTAGTCAATAGGACTGCCCAGGCCATAGATACAGGAAACAGAAGATACTATGACAACATCGCTGCGCTCAGAGAGCGCAGCGGTGGCAGAATGTCTCAGCTTATCGATGTTATCGTTAATTGCTGAATCTTTCTCAATATAGGTATCGGTCTGAGGCACATATGCCTCCGGCTGATAGTAATCATAATAGGAAACAAAATATTCCACGGAGTTTTCAGGAAAGTACTCCTTCATCTCTCCGTAAAGCTGCGCTGCCAGGGTCTTGTTATGCGCCAGGATCAGTGTCGGTTTATTCAGCGCCTGGATTACATTTGCCATGGTAAAGGTCTTGCCGGAACCGGTCACACCCAGGAGTGTTTCAAATTGATTCCCTTCCTGAAAGCCCTTCACCAGGGCCTCAATCGCCTGAGGCTGGTCCCCTGTCGGAGCGTAGTCCGAATGGAGCACAAAATGATCCATCTGCACTCTCCTTTCTTCAAACACTTACCGGAATCTGCCCTTCTATTGTCCCTGTAAGATCTCAAGTGCTTTCTGCATCTGATTGTCCATTACGACCTCGCCGTCTGCGGTTAAGCCTGCAGATCCCCAGGAAACACCTGCTTCCACTTCATCATTCTCCTCAAGCTCTACTGTCACATCAGGCTCGATGCCGATCCCGTGGATATTCCGGTCTTTCGGAGTATAGTATTTTGCGCTGGTCAGCTTAATGGCAGAGCCGTCTCCCAGAGGCAGTACATACTGCACGATCCCCTTGCCGTAGGTCTTTGTCCCGACCAGAGTTGCCTCCTGATAATCCTGCAGACACCCGCTCACGATCTCCGAAGCGCTCGCTGTGTTGCCGTTAGTCAGGATCACCATGGGGATATCAATGGTTTCATCATCGGTAGAGAAATCTTCGACTTTGGCTCCCTTTTTATCAATCGTGTACACCAGCAGTTTATCCTTCGGAAGGATCCTGTCCAGCACCTCCGTGGCACTGGTGAGCAATCCACCCGGGTTATCCCTCAGATCGATCACCATTGCTTTCATCCCCTGGCTCTCAAGATCATCAACCGCTTTATCAAACTGCTCAGCAGTCAGCTGCTCAAACTCCAGAATACCCACATAACCGATCTGCCCGTCCAGCATTTTGTACTCGACCTCCGGCACCTCGATCTGTCTGCGCTCGACAGAAACCGTGTGATATTCCTTCTCCGACTCTCTGTAGATCTCCAGCTCAACTTTTGTCCCGGCCTCTCCTTTAATCCATGAGACGACCTTATTGAGATCCACACCAGCGGTTTCCTGACCGTCAACCTTGGTAATGATATCGTCCTTCACAAGTCCGGCCTCTGCGCCTGGCGAGCCGATAAAAGGACGTACAACAGACACAACTCCGGTCTTTACATTCTGAGTGACCACGACTCCGATACCGGAGTAGCGGCCGGAAGAAGACTCCATCAGAGTATCATACTCCTCCTGGGTATAGTATACGGTGTAGGGTTCATTGAGAGAGTCCACATAGCCTTTGTAGATTCCTTCCTCCATATCCTTTGCCGTGATCTCCTCACTGCCGTCCGGACTAATATAGTACTGGTCAATGATCTCCTGAATCTGAGCCAGCTTTTTCTCCACGTCATCATAATTAACCAGCTTGCCGGCAGAAGTGCCTGCCTCAGTACCGACACTTTCTGACTGGCTCTGGGATCCTGCTGCTGATGCAGCAGAAGCCGCAGAAGAAGGACGTCCCCCGCACCCGCTTCCGGATAAAGAAACTGCAAGCATCAGACATCCCAGCAGAACCTTCCTGCTCAACCCTCTATTTTTCAATGTTTTTCACCTTAATCTTTCTATTTCCAGTAAACAATACCTTATACACGCAGGCGTCTTGCCAGAGTCAGATAACTTCCGATCAGACCAATGCCCAACCCGATGATAAGCGTTGCCGGTACCAGTATCCGAAAGATGCTGTTGACCGGCAGGAACACAAGCAGATTGTTCAGCACGCTGAACTGAGCGGTGACAAAGGAAACGACCTTAATATACAAAAAGCGCAGCAAAACAAGCGGTATCGCAGAACCAATCAGTCCTATCAGCATGCCTTCCACCAGAAAAGGTGCTCTGACAAAGAAATCGGTCGCACCCAGATACTTCATGATCGCAATCTCTTCATGCCGGACAGCGATCCCGATCCGTACTGTATTGCTGATCAGAAAAACGGCAACTGCTACCAGGATGACAATGACTCCAATTGATGCATAGCCAAGCAGGCGGCCGATGCTGGCCATACTTTTTGCTACACTCTCTGAAGCATGTACATCCCGTACCGGTTCCAGCGACTCAATATACTCTACTATCCTGTTCTGGGAAGAAGCATCCTTCAGATAGACCTCCAAACTGGCAGAATCTGCCAGAGGGTTATCCGAGTCCAGATTGACCAGAACACCTTCCTCGCCGCCATCGAAGATCTTTTCCTTATACTGCGCCCAGGCTTCTTCAGCAGAAGTATAATTGACACTGTCAACATCTTCCTGCTTCGAAATCATATCCTTTACCTTCAGAATATCCTCTTCCGAAACTCCCTCCTGGAAGAAAACCGTCACTCCGACAGTTGTCTCCACCTCACTGAACATATTATGGAAATTGGCAACCATACAGTAAAACAGTCCGAAGAGGAACAAACAAGCTGTAATGGTACCAATCGATGCCAATGTAAAAAGACGGTTCCGGAACAGGTTTTTAATACCCTGTTTCAATCCATTTATCAAACTATACATAGATGTACCCGCCTTTTCTCTCATCGGATATGATCTTGCCGTTGCTGAGTGTCACAACACGCTTTTCCATACCCTCTACTATTTCCTTGTTATGGGTAACTACCAGCACAGTGGTACCCCGCTTATTCACCGCTTCCAGCAGATGCATGATGTCCCATGCATTCTTGGGATCCAGATTGCCGGTAGGCTCATCCGCCAGAAGCAGAGGCGGATTATTCACCAGAGCTCTTGCAAGAGCAACCCTCTGCTGTTCACCTCCGGACAACTCCGAAGGAAAAGACTTATACTTATCGCGCAGATCCACCAGCTCCAGCATCGACATCACATTTCTGCGGATATGCCGGCCGGGTGTACCTACGACCCGCTGTGCAAAAGCTATGTTCTCATACACGTTTCTGTCTTTAAGCAGACGGAAATCCTGGAACACAACTCCGACACCCCTGCGGTATTTGGGAATCTGTCTGTGACGGAGTGCCCCCAGGTTCTTATTATGAATATAGATTACGCCGGATGTTGGTTCCAGCTCTTTCAGCAAAAGCCGGAAAAGTGTGGTCTTACCGGAACCGCTCTGTCCGACAACGAAAACGAATTCTCCCTTATTAACTTTCAGGCTGACATCATCCAGAGCCTTAACACTTCCGGGATAGGTTTTGGTAACATGTTCCAGAACGAGCAAATGAATTACCTCCTTCCATATGCCTGACATGAAAAACCTGTCCCGAATCATAATCCTATCGCTGCTGCCCCGGCAATGACATATCCCGGGGCAGCCTGAAAGCAAACTTTCTGCTTTTGTCTGCTTTTCTCGCCCCTTTGCCCACCTCGCAAAAAAAGCTCCCCTTTCTTCTCTGAGGTTACCTTTTTTTGCTCGGTGGTGGCCAGCAACTATCGCTGCTGCCCCGGCAATGACATATTTGAGGGGAGCCTGAAAGCAAGCTTTCTGCTCCCCTCAAATATGTCATTGCCAAGGGGCTGGATCGTTACAGGGATTCCATGTAGTTCATGTATTTTACGACCATTAAGGCGATTTTGAATGTGATGGCGTCTTCAAATATACGCAGGTCGAGTCCTGTGCTTTTCTGCAGTTTATCCAGACGGTATACAAGGGTGTTGCGGTGGATATACAGCTGTCTGGAGGTCTCGGAGACATTGAGGTTATTCTCAAAGAACTTGTTGATGGTGACAAGTGTCTCTTCATCGAAGTCTTCCGGTGATTTATTATCAAAGATCTCTTTGATAAACATCTTGCAAAGCGGAATAGGAAGCTGATAGATAAGCCGCCCGATCCCCAGGTTGCTGTATGCTACAACGTTTCTGTCGCTATAAAAGATCTTTCCGACATCCAGAGCCATTCTGGCTTCTTTGTATGATCTGGATACTTCCTTGATTTCGTGTACGATCGTGCCGAGTGCGACTTTGATCTTTCCATCCTTATCTGTATCCAGGTGCTCCTGAATATACTTTGCCGCCTTGCTCAGCTCTTCATACCCTTCGTTTTCCTTCACTTCACGAACAATGATGATATTCTTCTCATCTACAGCTGTGATGAAGTCTCTGGGTCTGCCGGTATAGACGGTGCGGACAATATCCAGTCCGTTCAGCTCTTTTTCATTGTTCATCTCGATCAGGAGGACGACACGGCGGACATCCGTCTCGATATGAAGCTTTTTGGAACGGTTATAGATATCCACAAGGAGCAGGTTATCAAGGAGAAGATTTTTGATAAAGTTGTCTTTGTCAAATCTTTCCTTATAAGCCACGAGCAGATTCTGGATCTGGAATGCAGCTACCTTGCCGATCATAAAGGCAACATCACTGTCGCCCCGGGCAAGAATGACAAACTCCAGCTGCCGCTCGTCAAACACCTTGAAAAACTGATATCCATGGATAACCTGACTCTCTGCAGGGGAATGAACAAATTCAAGAACAAAGTTTTCCAGCTCGTCTTCTACATCATAATTCGTAGCGAGCACTTTGCCCTCTGTATCCATCACACATAGTTCGATCTTCGTGATGGCAGTGAGGCCTTCAACCGTATTCTGCAATATCTGATTTGAAATCATACCTTTTCCTTCCCTCTCTATATGTTGCATCAGTTTTACTGTCATCATTGTATAACAAGTCAGAGAAAAAAGAAAGGGTATTTTAGATATTTTTAATAGTTTTTTGCTCGATATTGCCCAATATTTTTGACTATATGCATAATCACATGTGAACCAATATTTATTTTACACAAAAAATTGACTGTATTTTGTATAATATCACAACCGGTCAACCGCCACACTCCGTATAAAGTATACCACATACCGTCTTTTATTTCAATATTATTTCCAAACTGTTACATTTCTCGCAAATGAGTCCGGCATTTTCTATTGAACCCTACACAATCCCTGTGTTACCATAATAAGGACGGCTCTGAAATTGGTGTACAACAATGATCGATAGAAGGAGGGGGCTGATTATGGGAAAGGGAGTCGTGATGATTACCGGTGCTTCCAGGGGAATCGGCAGGGCCTGTGCACTTCGCTTTGCCATAGAAGGCTACGACCTGGCTCTGTGCTGCCATCACAATACCGCTTTACTAGAAGAACTTTGCTTAATGATCCGGCAGTTATCCGCTGCAGCACCGAAATCTCCACCTGAACCGGTCAGGGTCCTTGCATTTACAGGGGATATGGGAAGCTGGGAGGAAACGCAGTCATTCTTCTGCAAAACACAGCAGGAGCTGGGAGATGTAGACATCCTGATCAACAATGCAGGGATTTCGTACATCGGCCTTCTGACAGATATGCAGCCGGAAGACTGGCAGAAGATCATGGCCTCCAATCTCGATTCGGTCTTTCATACCTGCCGTCTCGCTATTCCGTCTATGGTTCGAAGAAAGGCGGGCCGTATTCTCAATGTTTCATCTGTCTGGGGGTGCAGCGGCGCATCCTGTGAAGCTGCATACTCTGCGTCTAAGGGCGGTGTAAACGCCTTCACCCAGGCGCTTGCTAAGGAGCTTGCCCCCAGCGGCATTGCTGTCAATGCGGTTGCTTTTGGAGCAGTCGATACAGATATGAATGCCGGCTTTTCTTCGGAGGAACGGACAGCCATCAGTGATGAGATTCCTGCCGGCCGGTTCGCTTCTGCAAAGGAAGCGGCAGATCTTCTTTTCCGGCTCAGTCAGATGTCACCATATCTGACCGGACAGGTGATCCGCTATGACGGCGGCTGGCTGTAAAACAAAAGGCATAACCACTTGATGGCTATGCCTTTTGTTTATGATACTTCGGATAAAATCCGTTTTATACTTTTTCTCAGCTGTATCTGCCATTACGGGCTGACATAGGACAGCGGATTCTCATAATCGCCGCCTACTGTTACACCAAAATGCAGATGAGCACCGGTGGAAACTCCAGTAGATCCAACAGAAGCGATCGTCTCACCCTGGGATACATTCTGTCCTTCACTGACATTGGTACTGCTGCAATGCTCATAAATTGTGGAAACGCCGTTGTCATGATCAACAACAACATAATTGCCCATTGCGCTGTTGTATCCGACAGTCGATACAGTGCCGTTATCCGCCGCCATGATCGAGGAACCTGCTTCAGCAGCAATATCTACACCTCTGTGGAAACTAGAAGCGCCTGCTGTCGGAGCATCTCTGCCGCCGTAGGAAGAAGTAATATTTGTGCTGGCGACCGGCCAGATCATATTGCCTGTAGAGCTGCTTGATGAAGATGAAGAACTGCTGCTTTCTTCATAAGACGGCTCGGCATAATCATTATTAGCTTCTTCAGTATAATTGCCGCTATCCCCATCATCATAGGATGCTTCGCTGTAGGACGCCTCGCTGCCTTCGTTATAAGAAGGAGTCTCCTCATAATATGTTGTCTGAGACTGGGCCTCGGCCTGAGCCTGAGCTGCCGCCGCTCTGGCAGCTTCCTCAGCTGCTGCCTGCTGCCTGCGCGCCTCTTCTTCAGCAGCCCTGCGGGCAGCCTCTTCAGCCTCACGTCTCTCACGCTCAACAATCTCGGCAAGCAGATTATTCTCTGCATCGATCTCTGCCTGTGTCACAGAAATACTGTTCTTAACGGAATCAATATTGCTGCCTATGGAAATAAGCTCATCCTGTTTCTGGTTAGCAATCTTCTCCAGACTAGCCTTCTCCAGTTCCAGCTTTTCCTTTTGTGCTTCCTGAAGTTCCTTCTTTTCCTGGAGCTTCTTTTCATAATCAGCAATCTTTTCCTTTGTCTGCTGAATACTTGTCAGAAGTTCACGATCATATTCGTTGATCTTAGATGAATACTCCTGGTCATTCAGCAGGGATTTGATGTCGTCGCAGTTAAGAAGCATCTGCACATAACTCTCTTCACCAGCTTCGTACATAGTCTTGATCCTCTTTTTGAGAGCATCATACTGTGTCTTTTCATCTTCCCTGGCCTGTGCAAGATTCTCCTCGGTAATTTTGATCTCTGCATCTGTTTTATTGATGTCAGCAGAAACCTCTTCTACCTCTTTTCTGTATTTTTTGATCTCTTTATCGAGCTTCTTTATATAATCTTCTGTGTCTTTCTTATTCTTCTTAAGTTCGCTGAGTTTATTCTCCAGCTGGCCCTGCTGGCTTTTAAGCGCGGCGATCTGATTCTGAACCTCTGCTTTTGTCGCTGCTGCTGCAGGTACGACAGAGCCAAATGCCAGAGCTAAACCAAGAAAGGCAGTTAATACCCGCTTTATTGTCTTACTCTTTCTCTCTTTCATCTAATACCCCCTTTATATACTTCTTTCAGTCTATATCTATCAGTCTGGTAATCATCTTATGCTGATAATGTATGCAGCTGTCAGATACCACATATTGTATCTGCCGCCAGGACTCTGTCCATTTCTATAGCCGCTGCTGCATATGGGTACGTGATGTATACAGTACACTCACGTTACAACCTATTATAACATAAATACGCACTATTGCAAGTCTGTTTCCAAATTATTTCATTTTGTTTAAGAGGACTATTCTAAAATGAAAACGATACTGTTCGGACAAATAGTTCCTGGAAACGTTTGAATTCTGAAATCTCTTTTTCTTGTCTGATTCCGCAAGGCAGCCCTTTACAAAAAACAGCTTCTCCATCTGTTACCCGGTATCCATTTGTTCGTCATCAGCATTTTGTAGCCGAAAAGTCGTTAACCTGTTTTAGGTTATTTGAGTATATTTATTAACAGCTGCAAATAAAATGGTAAATATTCAGCCCCCAGGCCAAATGACACAGAGCGTCATGAGGAGGGGTTCTGAATCATTCCTTAAATGCTTATAAAGGTCAATTGCTTTCTAAACAGATGGAGGTTGAAAATGTACCCAAGAATTCGTGATTTACGGGAGGATACGGATATGAGTCAGAAAGTATTCGCCGATCTTGTGCTGGAAATGTCACAGACAGGCTATTCCAAATATGAAACCGGGGAAAACGATGTTCCTACAGATGTACTGGTCCGACTGTCTGTCTACTATGATACCAGTGTGGATTATATCCTGGGATTGACAGATGAGAAAAAGGCATACCCGCCCAGCGAAAACCGCCTGAGAAAGCTTATAGAATACCGAAATGCTTTACGCCTCAAGCGCAGTGCCGAATCTGTACAGCAGTAGTTGTTTCTTTCCTGAAACACATGATTCCTGTCATGATATAAGCGTCAAAAGGTATTTACCGCTCCTGTAAAGACACAGAGGACGCAGGCTGCTTCTATGAGCAGTCTGCGTCCTCTGTTTTTTACATATCAATACCTGCCGCAGTTTTCTATTCCTCAAAGGCGATTCCCTTCTGCTTCAGGAATCTGCGGGCGGTATCATCCCATATTTGTTCCAGAGTTTTATCCATGACAAAGGTTTTATAGGAAAGACCGGTTATGCAGGTCAGCCCGCCGCGCTTATACCGGATATTCAGGTAAAGTCCTTTGAGCTGATCTGCCGCACTCTCCATATGATAACGGGATAGCAGCCAGTCAGTATTCTGCCCGGAGAGCTGGAGTGTCAGCGCAAACCCCACCGGAAGGTGATGGCCCTTCAGAAGACTGTAAACAAAAGGCTTAATCTCTGTCCACAGAGCAAACTCCCTTCCTTCAAGAGCTTCCCATTCGTCATCTGAATAATAATCCCTGTTCAGCCTGCCGGTTATAGTGAATGATGCATAAGTCTCTACAGTCCCCTCGCACAGACAGAATCCGTCAAAATCGTTCTCTGACAGGAGTTTCTTCATAAACTCCCCCACAGCCGGAATCTTCAAGGCTATCATGTAGCGCCCTCCTGCATCACCCCGTCCGTATTGACCGGGCCGTCTATACCAGACTTTTATATCGTATCAGACATTGATCTGTGCTGTCATCCCCAGGCAATCCTGGTTAGCATCCAGGATTGGCTTTATCACGTCATTGACAAATTCTTCTACCTGCTGAGGCGCTCTGCCGACAAAGTTCTCCGGTTTCATAACTGCCTGCAGCTGCTCTCTGGTCAGACCAAATGCAGGGTCACCGGCAATACGGTCCAGAAGATCATTGGGTTTCCCCTCTTCCTTTACGACACGCCCGGCAGCGACGGAATGCTGACGGATACGTTCATGCAGCTCCTGCCGGTCTCCTCCTGCCTTGACAGCATCCATCATGATGTTTTCCGTTGCCATAAATGGCAGTTCATTCATCAGATGCGCTTCAATGACTTTCGGGTAGACGACCAGTCCGTCTACTACATTCAGGTACAGATCCAGAATACCGTCTACAGCCAGAAAAGCTTCCGGTACGGAAAGCCGTTTATTAGCTGAATCATCCAGAGTCCTCTCAAACCACTGCGCTGCGGCTGTGATTGCAGGATTGAGTACGTCGATCATGACATACCTGGAAAGCGCAGCAATCCGCTCTGACCTCATCGGATTTCTCTTATAAGCCATAGCTGAGGATCCTATCTGATTCTTCTCAAAAGGCTCCTCCACTTCCTTCAGGTGCTGAAGCAGGCGGATGTCATTGGAAAATTTTGATGCACTCTGGGCAATACCGGACAGTACATTCAGAACACGGGTATCCAGTTTACGGGAGTAGGTCTGCCCGGAAACAGGGTAACATGTGTCAAAGCCCATCTTCTCTGCAATACGCCTGTCGGCTTCCTTGCACTTGTCATGATCTCCGTCAAACAATTCAAGGAAGCTGGCCTGGGTCCCTGTCGTCCCCTTGGAACCAAGCAGTCTGAGCTGTCCGATTATATAATTGACATCGTCCAGATCCATCGTCAGTTCATTCAGCCACAAAGAGGCTCTTTTGCCGACTGTCGTCGGCTGAGCAGGCTGAAAATGCGTAAAGGCCAGTGTAGGCAGATTCCTGTACTCCATTGCAAACTCCGACAGCTTCGCGATCACATTGACCAGCTTGCGCTGTACGATATACAGAGCCTCCCTCATAATGATTACATCGGTATTATCTCCTACGTAACAGGAAGTAGCTCCCAGATGGATAATACCCTTTGCCCCCGGGCATTGCTGGCCGTATGCATACACATGAGACATCACATCATGACGCACCAGCTTTTCGCGTTCTCTGGCGACTTCATAATTGATATCATCCTTCGCCGCCTTCAGCTCATCGATCTGCTCCTGTGTAATCGGCAGTCCCAGCTCCTTCTCAGTCTCTGCAAGGGCAATCCAAAGCCTTCTCCAGGTCCTGAACTTCATATCCTGAGAAAAGATAAACTGCATTTCTTTGCTGGCATACCGCTCGGAAAGCGGGCTGCTGTATAGATCTGTACTCATCTGACTACTCCCTCCCATTATAAACTCATTTTTGTTTATTGTGAAACTTCATAACCTGTCTTTCACTCTATCCGGCTCTTCTCCTGTCTTCCATCGCCCTGTCTTCGTCGCTCATGTAGCGGTAAAAGATCCTTTCCAGCACAACAGAGAAAATCATGCAGTCCACTCCGGCCAGTACCAGGACCAGTAGAGGAATCCCGGCTATGACCCAGGCAGAAAACACAAGAATAGCCAGAATCAGTGCACTGGATGGCAGGTGCCTCAGGCTCATCAGCACGCTGTTCTTGATGATCGTACCTGTTTTCTGTGAGAATCTGGCTGTATAGGCTAGAGCATAAACGGTAACGACCGAGCAGATGGCAAGTGCTATGAACAACAGACACCGGAAGATCATCACCGGCTTCGGATAAGCAGCTGCCGTCGTCTGGCGCATTCCAAGGCTCAGATACAAATCGGCAGATATGACTGCCAGACTCACAGCGTAAAGCAGCCACAAAACGGTTGCCTGTATAAAATTATCCCGGAAACTGCGAAAGTATTCCCGGATCAGATATCCTCTGAATCCCCGTACGGTTTTCGTCATCGTATAGTAAGCCGCGCAAAAAGCAGCCCCGGCCGTCACGACCGGCAGGGAACATAAAACCCAGAGCAGGCCAACACCGAACATCTCCAGAGCCTGCGTCAGCTTCATCATTAACCCGCCTTCCGGCTGCAACATTTCTGACATCCTGTTTACTCTCCGGTCTTACCCTCTCAGGCACGTTTCATCTTCTTTTTACGGGGAACCGGTACCCGGATCACTTCTCCGCTGAAAATAAATCTGGCAAGAAGCTTTACATATTTCATACATATGATCGTCAGGAAAAGGACAGGCACCAGGAAAACCATTCTCCAGTCAAACACTCTGGCTATCCCAAAGAAATCCGGCCATCCGATGATACAAACAGCCAGAGCTACTGCACAAACATTCCAGAGGATGCGGCGCAGCCGCCCGGGCGGGCTGGAAACCATCGCCAGGACCAGCATGCTTACGATTGAGAGGACCAGCAAGTTGTATGTCGAAGTCAGCAAAGCATCAAAGCCAAGCAGGGAAGACAGTCCCTGAATAAACAGGATGACTGCTACCATCGTCAGGGCGCCCGGCAGTGCTGTCTGCAGTACGTGTTTAAGAAATCCTCCCGAAGTAAGGGAATCATTGGGCTCCAGCGCCAGTATAAAGCTGGGGATCCCAATCGCAACGGTACTGACCAGCGTCAGGTGCATCGGGACAAAGGGATAATTCCGGGAAAGAATGATAAAGATCACACTCAGCAGCACGGAATATATCGTTTTTGTCAGGTAGAGGGAACTGACCCTCTCGATATTGGAAATGATCGTCCTGCCCTCACGGACGATATCTTTCAGGTGTGCAAAGTCAGAATCCAGCAGCACAATGTGCGCCACCTGTCTGGCGGCATCACTGCCCGCAGCCATCGCAATCCCGCAGTCTGCATCTTTCAGTGCCAGTACATCATTCACACCATCGCCGACCATACCGACGACACGGCCATTTGCTTTATACGCATTAATGATCCTGGCTTTCTGTTCCGGAGTAACCCGTCCGAAGACCGTATATTTCATGACTGCACGTTTTAAGGACTTTGCATCCGTCGGAAGCGTCTGCGCATCCACATACCGCTCTCCTCCCGGCAGTCCTGCCTTCACGGCAATCTGCGAAACAGTTGCCGGATTATCACCGGATATGACTTTTATGTCTACATTCTGAGAATGGAAATAAGCGAAAGTTTCAGGCGCATCTTCCCGTACACAATCTGAAATCACGATCAGGCCGAGTGCCTGGGGTTTGCCCACAATACTGCCCTCGTCTCCGATCCCGGAAGCGCGTGCAAGGAGGAGTACTCGGTAGCCTTTGGAAGCATAGGAGTTCACATGCTCCATCAACTCCCCGTCAGTACCAAGGATAAACTCCGGTGCTCCGAGAATATAAGCCCCCTGGTCTTCAAAGGAAGCCGCCCTGTATTTTCTGGCTGAAGAAAACGGGATGATCGTATCGACCGTCCACTCCTGAGCTTTCGGGAAATATGCCATCAGGGCCTGCTGTGTGGGATTTACGTCCCCGAACACATAGATCAGTTCTCCCAGAATATGCTTCAGCTCCGAATCACCCAGCGTTGATACCGGGATGAGCTCCTGTACCTCCAGATTCCCGGTCGTGATCGTACCGGTCTTATCCAGACACAGGACATTCACCCTGGCCAGGGACTCAATTGCCTCCATCTCCTGAACCAGCGCCTGCTTCATTGCCAGTTTTCCGACACCGACAATAAAAGAAACACTTGTCAGCAGGACCAGGCCTTCCGGAATCATGCCGGTAACACCCGCAACCATATTGACGATCGCATCGCTGGTACTGGTTCCCGCCACGCTCCGCTGGGACAGAAAGAGCATGATTCCGACCGGAATAATGATCACACCGATCACCTTAATGATCCGGTTGATTGAACGCTGCATTTCGGAAGAAGCTCTTTTCTTATCCTTCGCTTTTGCAGCCAGGATCGTCGCATAGTTATCTGCCCCGACATGGATTACCTTAGTTACGGCACTGCCGGCAGTCAGATAGCTCCCGGAGAACATCTCATCGCCCTCATTCTTCTTGACGGCAACCGACTCGCCCGTAATCATGGACTCGTTGACCTCCACGCCCTGCCCTTGCAGGAGGACGCAGTCTGCCCCGATCTGGTCTCCGCTCTCCAGAAGCATGATATCATCCAGAACGATCTCGTCCAGAGGAATCTGGGACTCCTGCCCGCCCCGGATGACTTTTGCTTTGGAAGCAGTGATCACCGAAAGCTTGTCCACGAGGGACTTAACACGCAGCTCCTGAATAATACCGATCACGGAATTGCAGACGATCGTACCTAGAAACAGCAGATTTTTGAGCTGTCCTGTCGTCAGGACCAGGGCGCCCAGAAACAGATTCAGAAAGTTGAAATAAGTCAGCAGGTGTGTGCGGAAAATCTGCTTTTTCGTCTTGGAAACACTTCCCTGGGAGATGTTGACTTTCCCTTTATTGACGCGCGCGGCCACTTCTTTTGCGCTCAATCCGCTGTATTCCTGCGTCTGTGCCATACATCCTCCCCCCTTTCCTGCATCGTTTAATGGGCATTGTCAATGCCCTAATCATCCTTCTGGATCTGGTCAACGGGCGTAAACACTCCGTTTTTCAGCTCATATGGTGTGGTCTGGTAAACATAGTAATTGATCCAGTTCGAATAGATCCACTGCGCGTGAGCTGACCAGTTCATAATCGGCCTGCGTTTAGGATTATCGTCCGGGAAGTAATGCCTTGGAATCTCCGGCTCCAATCCCTTCTCCAAATCCCTTTCGTATTCTTTTTTCAGTGTGTCCCAATCGTATTCCGAATG
>CADBQK010000341.1 GCA_902796775.1 uncultured Lachnospiraceae bacterium | reverse complement strand
TCCTTTTCCCCGCCCGCAATCTCATGAGCTTTCCGCATCAACCTTCTGCCGATCCCCTGATGTACATATAGGCGGTCTACACCCAGGTCAATCACATACAGCCAGTAGGCAAAATCTGTCAGCCCAAACAGAACGCCGATCAGGAGGCCATCCTCATTGCGCGCTGTCAGACTGATGGAAACCGTATTCACAAGCCTGGCGATCCTTTCCTCAAACCGCTCCTTTGGATACTGTGAACCAAGATCGGTCCGTTTCAAAAAATCCGTGCATTCCTCAGCAGTGATCCTTTCCTCCCTGATCGTGATCCCGGAAGTCTGAGGATGCTTTTTTAAATATGTTTCAAACTCGGGCGTCCTGCTCCAGTAGCGTTTGCCCCAGTTTTCGAAACTCCATTCATCCATGTATTCATTGCATTCATAATCTACATACCAGATCAGTCCGTCGCGAACCACGAAATTGGTTGGAAAATAGTCGATGTTAAGACCGGCAGACTTTGCCATTGCCGCCATTTCGCAAACCTGCGGCAAGTAAGCATCTGTGCTTGTTCCATTTTTTACCAGATCAAATATGGTAGGTCCTTCTATGTATTCCTTCACGATCCGCTCAGCATTCAGATCGATTTCCAGCAATTGGGGAATGCGGATGCCTGCTTTATGCAGGCGTTCATAATCCCGCTGCTCCGCTTCAATCTTATTGCCGAAGGCATAGAAGCTGCAAGGTTCGTGATGGATCTGCTTCACAACCACAAGCCGACCGTTCTGTTCTGCCAGGTAGGAGTATCCACCTTTGCCGCGGCCAAGCAGTCTGAGGATACGATATGATATTCCGTTTACTATCAATTGTTCGCACATCTTTTGCATTCCTCGATAAGACAGGGGACGGTTCTCTGTCTTATCCCTTTGCCAGATTATTTGAGGATCAAACAAGCTTAGACAAGACATGAGAGGGGCACTGTCTTGTTCCTTTACCTCTTCATTCAGGGATCAAACAAGGTAGGAGGCAAGACAGAGAACCGTCCCCTGTCTTATTCTCTAAAAGATGCTAACACTAAGAGGCTGTGTTTGCAAAGCAGAATATTTAATTAATGGAAAGATATTGGATGAATAATCAAGTTTTCTTGATGGTTATATGCGGAAAGACTATAATGAATGGCAAGACAGTGGGGCGAAGGGACAGCTCTTCATCAGGACAAGGTTCATTACAAGGGAAGGTTCTCTGCCTTGTTCAGAGAAAGGTACTATATGAAGCTATTGTATATATTTGTCCACGGCGCCGGAGGCTGGGGGCACTATGACCGGATCAACCGTTATATTCCCTACTGGGGCATGCTGGGCCGCGATCTTCTAGCTTTTCTCAATAGTAAGGGATATGAAAGCTATGCAGCATCGGTCACCCCCACCGGCAGTATCTGGGTACGTGCCTGTGAATTATATGCGCAGCTTTCTGGAAGCCGGGTGGATTACGGCCGGGTGCATAGTGAGCGGGAAGGGATAGCCCGCTTTGGCCGGGATTTTTCATCGGATCCGCTGATCCCGGAGTGGAACGAGGATACCAGGCTTGTGCTGATCGGGCATTCGATGGGAGGAGCCACTGTACGTCTGCTTGCCCATCTTCTGGTTTATGGGGATCCAGAAGAACGTGAGCAGACGCCGGCAGATCAGATATCATCGCTGTTTACGGGAGGTATCAATGGACGGGTATTCAGTATCGTCACATTGGCAGCACCTACCAACGGTGTCTCCGCCCTGGATATGTTCACTGATCAGAATTACAATCTAAACCGGATCCGGGTACCATTATGGAGCAGGGCGGCGATGAAAATCCTATCCCTGCGCCTTGGTTCTGCCCGTACAAAACGCACGGCTGCGGATTCTAAACGCATCTCCAGTATCGACCTGGCCCTGGCTGAGAATGAGAAGATCGCAACCCTGCCTGATATTTATTACTTTTCGATGGCCTGCAGCTGCACAGAAAAACAGCCAGACGGGACTCAGCGTCCGATACGTGCAAAAACAGAGTTCTTATATTATGCCCGCTCTCTGCAGATGGGAGCATACACCGGCGTTACTCCCGGCGGGTTCGTGATCGACGAGTCCTGGCAGGAAAATGACGGGCTCGTCAACACGGTATCTGCCAGAGCACCGATCGGTGCCATGCAGAAGCAATTTGATCCTGACAACATCGAGAAAGGGATATGGAATGTCCTTCCGGATTATCCCGGTGATCATATGTCGGTACAGGGCGGTCTTTTTCATCGGGTTGATATGCGCGCATTCTATCTTAGCTTTCTGCATATGATACGGTCACTGCCGGAAAAATGTTGAGGTAGAGGTCGATAATATGGGTATACAGAGGTCAATAATATGGGTATACAGAGGTCGATAATATGGGTATACAGAGAGCGATAATAATAGGGTCAGAAGACGATAAGAACGTGGCACAAAGGACGATAGTAATCGGAGACAGTGGACGATAAGAATGGGATACAGAGGACGATAAGAATGAAGAAATGGTATGATGAGGAATATGAGTTTACCGTTACTGTTACAGGGTTTCTTCATGGAAACCATACCGAAAGGTACTGCCGCAACGGAGAAGAGGTAGGTGATAAGTACAAATGCACTTATGGATGCCCGATCAACCAGGATGGATACGGAATCTGCTCAAAAACAATGATGATGCTCTATCCCTTGATGGAAGCTATTCGGAGCGGTGGTGATCTTGAGAATCTTGGCGGAGACAGCAAATACACGAAAACAATTGTCTGCCCTGATGGATGTGTAATATTCAGACTGACAGCAGTACCATTAGGAAATGAGAATTTTCATAAAGGCGGTTTTTATGACTACCCGGATGAGACAGTTCAAGCTGAAAGCAGTGAGAATAAGGATTAAAGGCTGGGAGGAGACAGAGAACCATATCCCCTGTCTTATTCAAACAGAAATCAGGGAGAATAATGATTAAAAGGCTGGAAGGAGACAGAGAACCGTCCCCTGTCTTGCTCGTGAAAGGTAAAAAAATGATTGATATATCGAAATTATGCAGTCGTTATAGAGCACGCGTTTTGGTGAACTCCGATGTAGACATGATTCTCAGACTCTGCCAGCAGAATACATTGTTTTATGAGTATACCGAAGCCAAGCCAACCAAGGATCAGATATTAAGCGATATGAGGATCACTCCACCGGGCATCAAATTCTCTGACAAGTATTTCTTTGGCTTCTTCGATGGCCCGGAGCTTGTTGCAGTTATGGATCTGATCGATGGCTATCCGAAGCAGGAAATTGCCTATATCGGTTTTTTCATGATGAATCAGCAGTATCAGGGACAGCAGATTGGGTCGGCGATCATTGATGAAACAGCAGCTTATCTGAGGATGATAGGAAAAACTGCGATAAGGCTTGCGATCGACAAAGGAAATCCACAATCCTCTCATTTCTGGAAGAAAAACGGTTTCACAGTAATGTCTGAGGTTGATGTGGACGGATGGACGAAGCTTACTGCGGAAAGGACATTACAGCAAAGAGTGATTGCAGCCTGTGGTAACGACTGTTCGGCATGCCCAAGGTATGTAACACATCCGTATGAGAAAACAGAAGATGAATTGCATCATACGGCGGACTTGTGGATGAGGATTGGATATCGGGATCATGTTGTCACCAATCAGGAAATAGCTTGTACAGGATGTAAACCTGAAAACTGGTGCAGATACCAGGTCGTAAAGTGCTGCGAAGAACGAGGCATTCAGACGTGTGCCGAATGTGCAGCGTATCCCTGTGAAAACATGAAAGAATGTTTTGCAGTCACAAGATCTTTTGAACCCAGATGCCGTGAAGCCTGTACAGAGGAAGAGTACAAGCAGTTGAAGAAGGCTTTTTTTGAGAAGGAAAAGAACCTGAACAGGCAAAAATCTGAACAGGATCTTTG
This sequence comes from uncultured Lachnospiraceae bacterium, assembly GCA_902796775.1. The sequence continues at coordinate 976 of CADBQK010000341.1, read as the reverse complement.
GCAGACGCCACGCTAAGTAGGGATGAAAAATGGATCGTTTCATAGATGCATTATTATCTGTAAAGACTGACAAAATACCCGACGAATATGATTGGTTCTCACCTCTTCTTGGTGACTGGGATTGTGATTATTATGATGAACTGAATGGCCAGAAAAGATACGTAAAAGGAGAATGGATCTTCCGAAGAGTGCTGGAAGGAGCCGGCATCCAGGACATTTTCATCTTCCCATCCCGGGCAACCAAAGAGCAGCACCCGCAGCCGGATGGAGAATATGGATCATCTCTGCGCATGTTTAATCATTTTGAAAAGTGCTATGACGTCGTTTATACATGCGATCATTGCATGAAGAGACTGCGCTTTACAAAGCAGGGGGATCAACTTGTCGGAAAGGTGCTGGATGAGGCAAACTCTTATTGGATCTTCTCTGAGATCACAGAAAACACCTTTAAGTGGGAGAATGTGATAATCTCTGATGATGGTACAAGAACTCTGGATTGTGAGATCTATGGAAGGCGAGTGAGGTAAGAGAGGGTAAGACCCGCTGGCCGCCTCGCTTCTGGAAAGAAAAGTCAGTCCTAAAAAGACGATGCCTATGGGGATGGCGCTTTTTCTGATCACCAGTCTGCTGATCGTGCGCATCTTCCTTCGCTGGCCATCGCAGGCGGGTTTTCTGCACAGACTGGAGCATATCTCTTATCTGCTTTAATGATTGGAAACATGACCTTCAAGCTGCTGATGGGTGTCCTGATCGACCGGCTGGGCATTTTGAAAGCTGCCGCTGCAGTTCTGATCACTTCTACTATAGGATATGCTCTCATATTGTTTTCCGGATCTTCAGCACTGCCTCTGCTCCTGGGCGGATACCTTTATGGAACCATCTTCCCTCTGGGATCGCTGGGCATCTCAGTCCTGACCCGCTATGTCTATGGAAACGAGCAATATAATCAGGCTTTTTCCAGGGTCACTGTGATGAC
>CADBQK010000340.1 GCA_902796775.1 uncultured Lachnospiraceae bacterium | reverse complement strand
TGCATCATCATCTCTCATTCTCCAATGATCTTTGCAGGAAGCTTTGAGTCTTTCGTATTCTTCTTTTGTAAGAGCTACTTCAACTTCATAGTCAACACTGTCCAGCTTACCGTAGCTTACGTAAGCCCCGAATGTTACCCAAACTGTATCTTCCATAATTCCTCCCTTTTTCTATTATTTGTTGCCTCGAAGGTACCACCCTGCTTGATGCTTTGTAGCCTTGCCGCCTTTCTCGCTATAGAGGAATTTGTATCCCATTTCTTCGCAGGCACTTATGATCTCGTCTAGCTCATGACCGCCAACGATCCACAGTGCCCCACCTTTTTCACGCTTGTCGATATATTCAATGTCTTTTTCTTTCAATAGCTTAAAGAGCTCTTCATCAGATATCTTCATTCCTTCGTCTGCATTTTCTTCAGCAAAGACCATCTGTCCTGTTTCATCCACTTTATAGGCAGCAGGAAACATATCAATTGTTATCTCTTCGCCATCCTTAAAACATTCTTTTAAAACTGCCAAAAGAGCCTTTGCCTCTTCGTCTTCAAACGAGATGCCATTTCTCGAAGTAGCGTGGTCAAGGGACCACTCTCTAAGATCATATTTCAGTGGCCCATCATTAATGGAAACTATGTTTAATTCTTTTTGCCAGTTTCCTTCACCGGATGTAATCGTTCCAATTTGTTTTACAACTCGTATGTCCCCTTTCATTGGTGCACCCCCCTTATATAATCACTCAACGCCCAATGCTTTAAATACTGCATCTTCTGCACTTTGATATGGAATAATCTGAAATGCAGCCATTAGGTCTGCAGGAACGGTCACAAAATCAACCATTGAAGTTGCCGGGATTAGGACCTTCCTTGCACCACTGTCAAGACAGACCTGCAGTGCATTTGCAAGTTCAGATACTTTTTGAATAGAACCGCTTATGCTTATTTCTCCCAATATCGCTGCAGAACTAAGAACCGGTTTGTTCAAAGCAATTGAGCAAAGAGCAATTAGTGTAGGCAGCCCCAATTTGCTAGTCATCCCGATTCCTTGAAGATCCTGATAGTTGATAATGTAATCTTTCTGCGAAGTGCTGATAGCGCCGCTTATTTGATTGCCGTTTGCCTTTAAGAAATTGTATGCAGTGTTGCAAGCCTCTTTGCATTCGCGATCCGCCCCAATTCCTGTGTATGTGAACTTACCATTTCCAGGCAGCATTTGGCTTTCCAATTGAAATACACCAATCATACCGCTCTTTCCCTGTGCCACGGTATAAACATGGCCAGGATTGCATATTCCCTCAGGAATAAGTTTCCCTCCGCCTTGCTCAGGAACAGAAACATAATGCTCCTCGAAGGTTTCATTATCTATATATGAGAAATTAACATCGTAAAACTCCATGCCCCCCAGCTTCTTAAGCTGCTCTTTGACTCTTCGACGCATCTCGAGCGCAATCTGCAGAATCTCTTCCAAGTCTTCTTTGCTAAATTCCCCATCTGGATAGACAAGTTTCAGAAGTCCGTCAACAGTCCTTCGAACCGCGATAGTATCACGCTGGTTAAGGTTTTTCCCAAGACGATAATACTTATCCAGCGCATCTCCATATTGCTCTTTTCTCAGTTCACGAACAAATTCCGCGAAATAGTCAGTAATAAACCCATAATCATTGGTAAAATGCTCAGGCCTAAACTTTGGAATCTCCCAGCCTGGCAGGTAGCAGTGAATTCGATCCAAAAACGCAGTATCTGTGCCCATTTCAGCAGGAAATGGATCAAACAAGCTGGAGGTCTTAAGTAATACATCCACACTTTGGTTGATGTTCCCGACAAAGACCATCGATGCCGATGCTGCCTTTTCTTCCTTACCTCTGGCAAATGATCCCGACGCCATGTAGTCCTTCATGATCTGAACGCCATCTTTATCTTTAAAGCGAATACCGGCAACCTCATCAAAAGCAACACAATCCCAAAGGCCAACTAATCCAACTGTCTTCCGGCCCATATTATAGAAAAGGTTTGCTACCGTAGTCTGGCCGCCGGAAACAAGGATACTGTTTGGTGAAATCTCTTTATATAGATGTGACTTACCAGTGCTTCTAGGACCAAGCTCGCACAGATTATAATTATTCTCAATAAGAGGAATGCATCTAATCAAAAGAAGCCACTTTTCGCGATAGGATAGCTCATCTGGTTCCATTCCAATAGAACGAAGAATCACATCTATCCACTCATCTTTCGAAAAAGCCTTACGGCCTTCCTTCAACTCATTGATGTCAATATGAGGCATCTGGATTGGAACCAGATTGCTAATTGAAATCGGATAGGAACCTCCGCGATTATCCTCTTCTGCATAGCTGTCATAGTCCAATCGAACAATGCACCAGATTCCGCCACATAAGAGGCGATCAAAACGTTCAGGGTACTCTTCATCGATCGGTACACCAGAAAGACCAAGATTGGAAAAATCGGCAAGATAGCAATCATGCTTTAAGTCCAAGCGAACGGTCACCATATCGATGACTGTATGGCTGCCATTTCGTCTTAATACAGAAATAATCTTTTGCGCCTCATCAGGCCTGACGAAATTATCCGCTAGAATTCGTTTTACAGTTTGTACACCGGATTCTATAACCTCTGAGTCGTCTGAGCTGCAGTATTGACCCAGAAGGAACTCCAACACATAAACCGGAACATTAGCACCTTCTTTTATCTTTTTTGTCAAATCTTTGCGAACAATCTTCCCGTCAAAACAGCTGCGGAGCTTATCTTTGATTTCATCTCGGGAACTCTTTTCAGTTCCAATAATATCGAACATTGTTACACCTTCCTTTTATACGGTAAACCCGAAGTCCCCGGCAAAAGCGATATCCATGATCACTTCCCGTCTCAATGTTTCAAGACCCGTTTTATCGTCTACAGCAATCAGATAGTACTTGTTTGACTTGTTATATGTCTGATTCTTGAATGTAAACCTTAAAGTAAATACACGCTTTGTTGCCTCATCTTCCTTATTATCAGCATGGTACACATTTTCATTGGATATCTTGTTGCCCTCATCATCCATGAAGAAAATGCGATAAGTTGTTTTCTTTACAGTATCACTAACAGCTTCCCTCTGGAGAAAATCAAGTTTAACATTCAAGTTTGTAATCTTATTTGTCAGGCTAACGAGATCTATCGAAGCATTTGTCGTCTCCACGCGCCCTTTTTCTGTTCTTACTTCGATCACAGGAATGATCACCTCCTGAGGCGAGCAGCCTCCATGAACATAATTAAGCCCTGACCCCGGAGCTTTAAACAAATCCGACCCGGCAGGCGATAGTATGTATCTTGTTTCCTCTGGATCTCCTAGATACAGTCTCATCGGAATCGACACAACGCCACTCACATCAAGGCTATTATCCGAAATTGCGTACCGCTTTCCAGCGTTTTCAATTCCGGATATCTTGTCACCTTCGCTGAGTTTATCCCGTTTATAAATGAACCCATGATCGGCCGTAATAATGAAATGATAGGTATTGCCACGTGCGTTAATATCTCGTATTAATTTCAGTATTTCAGCAACTGCTTCTTCACAAGCAACAAAGACTTCATTTTCAGACGCTGCCTTGTCTCCACGTGCATCTATCTGATTATGATAGACGTATATTACATCCTGTCCTGTAAGGATTTCCCTCATCTTTGCTTGTGTGCTGTTCTTTATCTCATCAAATTGTATGCAGCGACTATTTGGCTTTGTCTTTTGAAGGATGGTCTCTCGTTGTTTTAAATCTGCACATGGCATACCATCGCAGAGGACCTTGTAGTCGTTGCCAATAGTTATCTCATTATGCGGCAGGAGAGCGGCCATGCCAAAACTGGTAATGGAAGGCAGCACACTCTGCATTGCAGATATCTTTGCTTCACATCTTTCATCAGCTAGAAGCTTTTCAAACAGTGTTTTACCGACTTCATAACGCATTGCGTCTGAAATAATTACAACTACACGTTCCTTTTTATACTTTACATATTTGCTAAAGAAATCCAGCTGGTTGTCTAGTCCAGTACGCCCTTCATCTTCAACAAAACGCTTACTCCAATTTACGGTAATGTTGTTAAGATATTCATTTGTATAAATGTTCTCAACAAGCTCTCGAACTTGTTCGAAGGTGCTGTTGTCTTCCAATTTATCGTAATAATAGTAGAAGAAACGATAGTAACGATCTGTTTTATAGTCCTTATTAAGATACTTTTTAGCAATCGAATCCAGGCTGCTAACAGGACTGTATAAATTTGGAATAATTAGATTGTAGGCATTTTCAAGCACATAGTACTCATTACAGTAATTGCTTCCAAAATGCATTTTTCTGCGGTATGCACAAATCTCCGGAATCGTTTTGTCATTTAGTCGAGCTTCAACATCTTCAGCCACTAATCGTTCAGTAAGCCATCGAATAAGAATCTCGTCGATTCCTGAGAATACTGCACAATCCAGCAAATCCTCAGGACTCATGGTTGTAACAGCTTTCTTAATGTTCAGTATTTGATACATACGTTCAGACAAGCTATCAAAGATTCCCGAATAAATCATGCTATTCATCAAGTTGTCCAAAAAAGCGAGAACATTACCCGGCTTATAGGAAACAAAGTTCTGTAACCCCGCTGGAACATCAGTATGGATAGTCTTCTGAAAATAGGTTGCAAAAATAGTCATCACCAGTTTTTCCAGTGTTGGATCTGAATCCGAGTATCCAAATATACTGTCGCAATGCTGCCAGAAAGCTTCATCAAGTCCATATTTTGCAAATTCATTCAGGTATCTATTATCATCAAACTCGCCATCTGAAATGATGCAGCGAACAACTTCTTCAAATGAAGCAATCTTGTTTTTGCAAAGAACGCTCATCATAGCATCCTCTATTATGTCGTCCGTATAGTTATCAATTTCAAAGGCGTAAAAAGCTTGCGTACGTTCCTTATTGTTGAAGAAGGAAATGTGTTTCTGGATCGTTGATTTGCAACGTTCAGAAATCCCCAGGTCTATACTTAGGAGAGATGTCCTATCTGCGAAGAACTCCTTAGAATAGCGTATAGTATCAGCAAGATGATTCTCCCGAACACTAGGCTTAGGAAATGGAGCGTAAACCAGGTAGTTTGTCTCTAGATCTTCGCGCTCCAGGAAGTATTTGGTGTAGAACTGATTATCCTTTTCCAGATGTAAAACTTTCGCGTTTTTCAGTTCAAGGGTATCAATGTCTTCTGCAAATTCGCCGTTTGCATCATACCAAAAGACTAGCTTTCGGACGTCTCCGGTGAACTCCCCATTTAATTTATCTGTTATCTGTTTAAAATTAAGTTCTGCCATATAGGAGAATCCTCCTTCACCATGATATTCTTCGAATCAGCCAGAATCTCACAGAATCTACCATCTGCTCCAGTCTGGACCTTGCGATAATTGACCTTAACGCCATCATCTAAATCTATGTCGATCAGACTCAGTGCGATGTGAGCTACTTTTGCATCATATTCCTTACATTCTTTCATCTGCTTAATCAGCTTTTCTTTCCGCTTTGACGCAACAGCAATCTCTCTGTTATTTAGGCTATTATCTATTGCGTCCTGACAGTTCTCAAGCTCTTTCTCATAAACAGTCTGCATCTTGTGCAGGTATTCCACTC
>CADBQK010000339.1 GCA_902796775.1 uncultured Lachnospiraceae bacterium | reverse complement strand
GGCGCAGATGGAGCAGCCTGCCTGATCGTAGATGATATCCGCCTGGCTATGCCTCCGCTTGCAGAGATGTTTTTTAATGAGGCATGGAAAAAGCTGAAGATTACAGCTTTTGGAGGGACAAAAGGCAAGTCCACCTCCACTTACTATATGAAGGCAATCGTTGACGACTATATGCAGGGATGCGGCGGGAAGGAAAGTGCGGTGCTTTCATCGATTGATGAGTATGACGGAGTGATCCGCCGGGAATCGCATATTACGACACCGGAGTCCGTAGAGCTCCATGAGCATATGGCAAATGCAGTGTCCAGCGATATTGCTTTTATGGAGATGGAGGTTTCCAGTCAGGCACTGAAATACAATCGTGTGGATCACATGCGTTTTGATGTGTCTGTGTTCCTGAATATTTCCGAGGACCATATCAGTCCGATTGAGCATAAGGATTTTGAAGATTACCTGACTTCCAAGATGAAAATGTTCGCCCTGTCAGACAATACACTGGTTAATCTGGACGCAGACTGTATGGACCGGGTACTCCCGGCAGCGCAGGCAGCTGGGAAAGTGTACACCTTCAGTCTGAAGGATAAAGGTGCAGATTATTACGGGTACGATATCCGTAAAGAGCAGGAAGAGATCCGGTTCAGGATCCGCTGTGCGGATTTTGATGAGCCTTTTGCCCTGACAATGCCCGGATTGTTTAACGTGGAGAATGCAGTGGCAGCAGCGGCGGCAGCTCACCTGCTGGGGATCCCCCTTTCCTTTATCCGTTCCGGGCTGCACAGGGCAAGATCCAGCGGGCGGATGGAGCTGTACCGGAGTGCAGACGGTATAGTTACGGCTGTGGTAGATTATGCCCACAATAAGCTCAGCTTTGACAAATTGTTCGGATCGACCCGTCAGGAATATCCGGAGCATGAGATCGTAGCAGTCTTCGGATGTCCGGGGTATAAGGCTTATATCAGACGCAAGGATCTTGGCGAGATTTCCGGAGCCTATTCCTCCAAGGTCTATCTATGTGCCGAAGATCCCGGCAAGGAACCGCCGCAGCACATTTCCGAGGAAATTGCGGAATATGTCGCGGCGCAGGGATGCCCGTACGAGATCATTGAGGACAGGGGAGCAGCAATCCACAAGGCAATCATGGAGTGCAGGGTTCCGACGGTCATCCTGATCACAGGGAAGGGCGGCGAGACCCGCCAGAAGTACGGCACGACCTACGCCCCCTGTATTTCCGATGTAGACTATGTAAAGCGTTATATCGAAGAATATGACCAGTCTCCGCATCATGCCTATGACTATACAGGGTGGATCCCGGAAGCGGAGAGGGGAGCCTTCCGCAGCTGATCAAAACCTGCCCTTTTCTGCAGGAAATATGTGAAAACTTCTGAAAAATTACGTAAAACCGTGAGTTTGCAACCGCCGGTTGCGCAATTTCCAAGCAGACTTTATGGCCTGCACCCCTTCTTTTTGCTATGATCCTGGCATCAGGAGGCAGGAATTCCTCTGGATCCTTCCACAGGACCGGGATCGTGCAGCAGTATGGCAAACGAAGTGGTCCTGCTTCCATCATACAGGTAAGAATGAAGGGAGAGTCAGACATGATTTTAGCAGACAAGATTATTGAACTGAGAAAGAAGAATGGCTGGTCGCAGGAAGAGCTGGCCGAAAAGATGGATGTGAGCCGCCAGTCCATTTCCAAGTGGGAAGGCGCTCAGTCGGTACCCGATATGAACCGGATCCTCCGGCTGTCGGAGATCTTTGGTGTCTCTACGGATTTCCTTTTAAAAGATGAAATGGAATTTGAGCAGACACAGCTGGCAGAGTATGATGCAGCTGAGGATACGGATGCGCAGTCAGTACGGCCATTTTCCATGGAAGAAGCAGTCTCTTTCCTGACACTGAGAAGCGTGGCCGCATCCCGTGTAGGCATCGGTGTTATGATGTGCATCCTTTCACCGGTCCTGCTGATCATACTGGCAGCGCTCCAGGAGAACGGCATATTGGCGGGCTCGGAGGAGCAGGCTTCCGGGATCGGTCTTGCCGTCCTGCTGATCCTGATCGGCGGCGCAGTGGCGCTGTTCGTCATCACAGGACTGCAGGGGCAGCATTTTGAGTTCCTGGAAACAGAACTGATCGATACGGCTTATGGTGTGGATGGTATGGTCAGGGAAAGGAGAGAACGTTTCAGAGGGGCTTATATCCAGCAGATGACCATCGGGATCGTTCTGTGCGTCATGTCGGTACTGCCGGT
>CADBQK010000338.1 GCA_902796775.1 uncultured Lachnospiraceae bacterium | reverse complement strand
TTTGTAAAAATTATTGACTTTTACGGGTCGCGACCCGTAATAATTCACATCAATGATTCGTCTATATAAAAATACCTGAGGCGAAAGTCAACTACAAAAATACGAGTCGCGACTCGGAGAAGTGAACCCTAAACGGCACTGTTCCTGTATGCTGTGGAGGCTGCTGCGGTCAAAAGCTACACAGGAGTTTTTGTTACAGATTTTTGGTCAGTCAAGAAGGAATCACTCAAAAGAGCACCTGTTCCATTTTGATAACAGATGCTCTTTCAAAAACAGAGATATTGTTTATGTATAATCTATAGTTACAGTTCTCTACTTGTTATTGCAGAGATCACTCTCCTGTGCCAGGCGTGTATATGCTGAGGGCCTTCTGTCTTTGAGATAGAACAGTCCTGAAAAGTTAACTTCCCTGGCCATGTACAGATCTTTCTTAAGATCTTTTATCTCATAGTAAACAATCGTTTCCTCATCTCCCGTCGTCTGCATTATCTTTCCGGTAGGAGCTATGATGTTGCTGTGTCCAAAATAATCGGATACTCCGCACAACCCAATCTGGTTGGAAGATATAAAATAGCACCCATTGTGAAGAGCAGTTGCCCGCTCATTCAAATCATAGGTATAATAAGCAAAGTCTTCATCCAGATTATGGTCAGGAGTACCATGGCAGGTTGCTGTCGGTTTCAGGATAATTTCAGCACCACCGAGAGCAAGCTCACGACCAGACTCAGGAAACCATGCATCGTAGCAGATCATCATACCAAGCTTCCCTACAGGTGTATCATATACCTCAAAACCATTCCCTGCATAATAGGCCTGCATCTCATCTGCTGGTTGATGAACCTTGCGGTAAGTCCCAATATAACCATCAGGTCCGACGAGAACTGCACTATTATACAATTTGCAGTCAATCTGTGTATCCTTTTCGGTCAGTCCAAAACAAGTATACAGCTTACGATCTTTCGCTTTCTGTATGATTGCCTGCACGGACGGACCATCCGGAACTGTCTCCGCATTCTCATACTGATACAGGAACTCGTTTTTCTCCAGATCGCCCGATACATCCATCGCCACAACTGAAGTCAGATATCCTTGCAGGAACTGTTCAGGAAAAACCACAATGCTGGCACCATGATCTGCCGCTTCATCCATACAGCGAAGCATCTTCGCCAGGTTGGCAGCTTTATCCCTCTCGCATTTTAATGCTGCTGTCGATACTATCATTATGCTGTCCGTCCTTTCAAAGACTTATTTGTAGTTCTTACCGCAGAAGGTCTCTGCTTCTTTTCTTCCAGTAACACGCTCCGGATCATAGTAAGGCTCGCTGCCGTATCTCTTCATAACTCCGGCATAGGAATCCGGACGGCGATCGCTCATCAAATGGAACTTCCTGCGGCTGGAGCGGATCTTCTCGAAGTCGACATCTGCAATAAGTACTTCTGCTGTCTTTGTATTTGCAGCTGCAATCACACGACCGTAAGGATCAAAGACCATGCTGTGGCCGCTCATGGTATTGCGGGTCTCTTTGCCGGCTCTATTGCACCAGCCTACAAATACGCCATTGCAGAAAGCATTTGCTTTATTGATGAACTGGATTACCTCAATAATCCCACCGGAAGGATGATCTGTCGGAGGGAAAGCACCATTCATCTCATCACATGTCATGGTAGGAACAAGGATGATCTCAGCACCATTCAGAGCCAGGCAGCGGACTGCTTCCGGGAAATATGCATCGTAACAAATAGCAATACCGATCTTTCCTGCTGCGGTTTCGAATACCGGCCAGTCTGTATCACCCAGACCATAGTAATACTTCTCATTCGCTACCATACCGTCGAACACGTGCATCATACGGGAAGTCCCAAGAAGAGCGCCATCCGCATCAATCACAAACGCGCTGTCATAATACTCACCCTTATATCCCTCTTCAAGGATACTAGCAACAACAACGATACCTCTCTCTTTAGCCTTTTTGCTGAGATAATTGGAAATCTGTCCAGGAATCGGCTGTGCCAGATCAAATGCCGACTCATCAAAGTGACGCTGAGGGAAGAAGGGATAGAAGCCTACTTCGGGGAAAAGGATCAGCTTTGCGCCTTTGTCGGCTGCTTCATCAATCATCTTGCTATATTGTTCAAGATTCTCCTCGATTGTCTCACATGCAACAATCTGACCCATTGCGATTTTTTCATTATTAACCTGCATGATTTACCTCCATTAAATAATTATCGACACTGACGATTTTGGTTCTCACCCG
>CADBQK010000337.1 GCA_902796775.1 uncultured Lachnospiraceae bacterium | reverse complement strand
GTCACAATATCACCATCGGCTTTCTTTGTACCGGCATGGAAACAGTAATATCCTTCATCGTCATGGAACTTCTCAAAACCGGTGATTGGATAGCCCTTTTCATAGGAAACAGGATATCCTTCGGATGCCAGCACGACACAGACAGCAGCATTGTCCTCAAACTCCAGATTTTTGGAGGACAGTGTACCATCAATGCAGGCTTCAAACATCTCAACCAGATCAGTCTTCATCCTGGGAAGTACGACCTGCGTTTCCGGATCGCCAAAACGTGCATTATACTCCAGAACCTTGGGGCCATCCTGCGTCAGCATCAATCCAACAAACAGGATACCTTTAAACTCCCTGCCCTCTGCCTTCATAGCAGCCATTGTCGGCCGGAAGATATGCTCCATGCACCAGCTTCCGATCTCTTCCGTATAGAAAGGGCTCGGCGAGAAGGTACCCATACCGCCGGTGTTCAAGCCGGTATCGCCGTCTCCGGCGCGTTTATGATCCTGCGCAGAAGTCATCGGCACGATATCTGTCCCGTCACAGAAACACAGTACGGACACCTCACGGCCGGTAACAAATTCTTCGATGACCATGGCATCTCCGGCACTGCCGAACTTCTTGTCCATCATGATCTCATGAACACCAGCCTCTGCCTCCTTAAGTGTCTGGCAGATCAGCACACCTTTACCGAGAGCCAGGCCATCAGCCTTAAGTACGATCGGCATCTTTGCATGCTGCAGATACGCCAGGGCAGCCTGCGGATCTGTGAAATTCTCATAGGCAGCGGTCGGAATGCCGTATTTTTTCATCAGGTCCTTGGCAAAGGCTTTGGAACCTTCGATGATAGCCGCATTCTTCCTGGGGCCGAACACACGCAGTCCGCGTGCCTCAAAAACATCCACGATCCCGCCAACCAGCGGATCATCCATACCGATGATCGTCAGTCCGATTTCTTCCTTCTGGGCAAAATCGGCTAGAGCTTCAAACTCCATCGCACCCAGAGGCACGCACTCTGCTATTTCCGCAATGCCGGCATTTCCCGGAGCACAGTAGATCTTGTCCACCAGAGGGCTTTTGGATACCTTCCAGGCAATTGCATGCTCCCTGCCGCCGCTGCCAACTATCAAAACTTTCATCCTGTCGTTCCTTTCTTTTCGAATCCCAAATGGGTGCCTCTTAAACATGCAGTACTGGATTATTCAATCTTGAAAATACAGTAGTCTATGAATGGATCCTGACCTTCCGTCCGTCTACCTCGACCTTATTATGCGCGATCAGGTTAATAACACTGGGGAGAAGCTGCCATTCAGCCTGCTCCATGATCCGCCGCTGCAGAATCTCAGGAGTGTCATCATCCAGCACCTCAACAGCCTTCTGCATGATGATCGGACCTGTATCTGTACCTTCATCTACAAAATGTACGGTCGCTCCGCTCACCTTTACCCCTCTCTCCAGGGCTGCTTCATGGACATGCAGTCCATAGTATCCGGTCCCGCAGAAAGCGGGAATCAGGGAGGGATGGATATTGATGATCCTGTTGCGGAAGGCTGTGATCATCATCTCCGGTACGACCACCATAAATCCGGCCAGTACGATCAGATCTACTCCACGTTTGACCAGAAAATCTGTCAATGCTTTATTAAAGTCCCTGCGTTCCGGATAGGACTTTGGAGAAATACAGACAGTTTCAATATCAGCGTTCGATGCGCGCTCCAGCGCATAAGCCTTGGGGTTATTGCTTACTACGACATCTATACGGGTATCCGTGATCTTGCCAGAGGCAATCGCATCGATGATCGCCTGCAGGTTTGTCCCGCCTCCCGATACAAGAACTGCTATCTTCAGCATAGATCCACACCCTTTTCTCCCGAGATTACTTCTCCGATCACAAATGCCTGCTCACCAGCTGCCTCCAGAAGGCGGATTGCCTCCTGCGCCTGGCCGGCTTCCACGCCCAGTACCATTCCAATACCCATATTGTAGGTATTGTACATGACTTTTTCTTCGATCTGTCCCTGTCTCGCAAGCAAACCAAATATCGGCGGTACCTCATAGCTGTCCTTACGGATCACAGCACGCACCCCATCCGGAAGCATGCGGGGAACATTCTCGTAAAAGCCCCCTCCTGTGATATGAGAGCAGGCCTTCACTGCTACGCCGCCATCTTTCAGGGAACGAAGAGCTTTGACATAGATCTTTGTCGGAGCCAGAAGTGTCTCACCCAATGTGGCACCCAGCTCCGGATAATATGTCTCCAGAGACTCCCGGCTCATATCAAACACTTTCCTGACAAGGGAAAAGCCGTTGCTGTGCACACCGGAAGAAGCAATCCCGATAAGGGTGTCGCCGGCTTTGAGATTTTTCCCGGTAATCAGGTCTTTTCTATCCACAACGCCTACAGCAAATCCGGCCAGATCAAATTCATCTTCCGGATAAAAACCAGGCATCTCTGCGGTCTCTCCTCCGATCAGAGCTGCGCCGGCCTGCATGCAGCCCTCAGCCACTCCGCTGACGATCTGCGCAATCTTTTCCGGATAATTCTTCCCGCAGGCAATATAGTCCAGGAAAAAAAGAGGTTCTCCGCCCGCACAAGCGATATCATTGACGCACATTGCCACGCAGTCGATTCCGACGGTATCATGTTTATCCATTACAAATGCCAGCTTCAGTTTCGTGCCGACACCATCCGTCCCGGACACCAGGACAGGATCCTCCATATCCTTAAATGCTGCCGCAGAAAAGGCTCCCGAAAATCCGCCGATATCTCCCAGCACCTCTGGGCGCATCGTCTTTTTTACATGTGAACGCATCAGTCGTACTGACTCATACCCCGCCTCAATATCTACTCCTGCCTTTTTATAGTCCATCTATATCCTCCTGCGTATATCTGGAGTTTGTCTGCTCCCGGTTTTGTTTCCTGTACGATTCGATTCTGTTCCCGTTATTGCCTTTGGGGTCTCTCTGATTTCTTACATCTGCTCCAGATAAGCTTTATATCCGATCTGCCCGATCTTTTCATTCTTGGCAAGTACACCCTGCGCCATGTCTTCACTGTAGGCCTTCAGCCTGCCTGCCAGCTCGGGATCTGTGCGGGCTGCGATCTTCGCAGCCAGGATCCCTGCATTTTTCGCACCATTGATCGCTACGGTCGCCACCGGGATACCGGAAGGCATCTGCACAGTGGAAAGAAGGGCATCCATCCCGCCTATCGTTTTGGAGTAAATCGGCACGCCGATCACCGGCAGGACCGTCATCGCGGCAGTCACGCCGGCCAACGCCGCAGAGCCGCCCGCCCCGCAAATGATTGCTTCCAGACCTCTTCCCTCAGCGCTCTTTGCATACTCCTCCAGTTTGGCAGGGGTCCGGTGTGCCGAGATAATGCTGACTTCATACTCTACACCCAGCTCCTCCAGCACCTTGGCCGCTCCGGCCATGATATCCAGATCCGAATCACTACCCATGACAATTCCGATTTTTACTCCCATTTCTTTCTCCTTTATCGATTATCTGTAAGAATTTTTTGCTTCAATTCTCAAGCGCCCTGCACAGTCCAGCTCTCTACTGCAGCAGCACAAAACATCCCGTCAGGAATACCACCAGATGCAGGATTACAGCCGCTGCTGCAGCATAGATCGCACTGTTGACCATACGTCCATAAGCTTCATGATCATGGCGCAGCTGCCAGGCAATCCAGAATGACCAGAAAGCGATTACAAAACTCAAATAGCCGACACCTCCTGCAAGAGGGGGCAGATTCCCGCCTCCCGCAAATGATACGGCAATCAAAAGCAGCAGACACAGGATGGAGAAAGCTGCCATCAGGACACTGATCATCCCGGCATCCGTCTCATCCCGCTGTACTTTGACAAAGCTGAATATATCTCTCGCCATCCCTGTACTATCCTCTATGCACGATTTTCTATCTCTTCAGGAGATCAGAGTGTGCCTTCAGCAGAATGCCGCCGTTGACAATACTGATCGTCCCCAGTACCAGACCGCCCACCAGTGTCAGGATCCCGATCACCAGCATGCCTGCACCTAGTTTTCCTGTCATATGATACAGCCGGTCTTCCAATCTTAACTTCATTGTTCTTCTCCTTTCACAAAAGCGAGTACAGTCTTATTTTGCTCCGTACTGCTCATAGTAAGCATCGATAGCTGCTTTGATCGTATCATCGATCACAACCTTGCCCTTGTAGGGCTTATTCCAAAGATGCTCAACAACCTCATCCATCGTCACGATGCTGGCTGTCTTCAGTCCGTATTTTTCCGAAATCTCCCTCAGGGCGCTCTTTTCACCGCTCCCCCGCTCCATACGGTCTACGCTGACGATCATGCCCATCACCTGAGGCTCCCCCTGTGCCTGGATGATCGGCATGGTCTCTGCGATAGAAGTACCAGCTGTTGTCACATCTTCAATAATCAGCACCCTGTCACCGCTTCCCATCGGGCCGCCCAGCAGAATCCCTTTATCTCCATGATCTTTGATCTCCTTGCGGTTGGAACAGTAGCGGACATCCGCATTGTAATCCTCACTGATCGCTGCTGCCGTAATAACGGAAAGAGGAATTCCCTTGTAAGAAGGTCCGAAAAGGACATCAAAATCCAGGCCGAATGTCTCCTTGATCGCCCTGGCGTAGAAGCCGCCCAGTCTCCGCAGCTGCGAGCCGGTCCTGTAAAAACCGGTGTTGATAAAAAAGGGGGTCTGCCTGCCGCTCTTCGTCACGAAATCCCCGAATTTCAGAACCTGGCAGTCCACCATAAACTCGATAAACTCTTCCTTGTATCTCTCCATATATTCCTCCGCATATCTTATGATCTGGTGAATCTGATGACTACCAAATCATCATCAATCAGCAAGCTCCTTCAGCACAGTTGTAAACAGTATACCATTCCCCTACTGTGTTTACAACTGGAATATCCGTTACAGGCAATTGCACCGTTTCAGGCAATTGCACCGCGATCAGCAGGTCGTTCTGCTCCCCCTTCTCCTTTCCTTTCCCTGCCTTTTTACTTTGCCATGAAAAATCCTGACTGCTGATTCCTGCGATTTCCAATGCTGCCTTTAACTGTTTTGTATGCAGCAGACATACTCTTTCAAAAGAAAACCCACACCATGCCTAGTAGGCCGAGGTGTGTAAAAAGTCCAGCCAGGACACAGGCTGCCTCTCTTTCAGGAAGCTATGGTAAACCACTGTGAAGAGATCGATGAGATGGAAGGTAAAGCTGTTGTTTTTCGTAGTAAAATTCTGATATTTCCGAATGAAGGGGCATTGTTGCAGTTCATTCAGGTACCTGGTCAGTTCTTTACCCGGCTTAAATCCTGTTTTCCCAAAAATTTTTATGGTTTTTTTGATATATTACAATTTGATAAATTACAATCGGAAGACTTTCTCCCGATCGGTATGCCGGGAGATCTCTGTTACCAGAAATCCTTCCATCTCATTTGCAATTTCTTCATCGTACTGGTAATAGCTGCCCTTTTTTATATAGGGGAACCAGACAACGCTGCTATCCGGCTGCATCCTGCGCATGGGTGCAAGATATTCCGCCGAGATCCGAAAAGATCCTACGGAAATATCCTGTACCTGCTGTATGTCTATGGCCTCCCGCACTTCCTGCAGCATCTCACCATAGATCCCTTTCCAGTCCGGGCAGAAAATCATCGGATCAAAGCAAAGCCGGATAGGAAAGCCCTCCCCAAGGCCCTCCCGGATGCAGGCGAGACGTGCCTTCAGGGAAGGTGTGCCGTGCTCGTAAGAGTCGATCACGGGCTGCGGGGACAGGGTAAAGGCATAGATCACATTCGGATACGGATACAGGCTGTCCCAGCAAAGGCCGGCGCTCTTGGTCCGGATCTCGATCTTCAGGAGATCCTTTCCATCCGCCGCTCTTCCATCTGCTGTCCTTCTATCTGGAGCCTTTCTACCCGCTGTCTGTCCATTTACTATCTCCCCATTTGCTGCCCTTCTGCCTGCAAAGCCACTCCATGCTTTTACATATCCTGTCATAGGCTCCACCGCAGGCAGGTCGCTGTCATAAGACACGCAGATATACATCGGATGCCTCACCAGAATCTTCTCTATCTCTGCAAAATAGTCTTCCAGATTGACGAAGATGACCATACAGCCGGAAGGATACATGCCCTTCAGATAACAGTATTCGCAGTCAAAAGGACAGTTCATGACACAGGAGGTATAGTAAAAATGCTCATTCCCAAAGCTCTGGCAGACAGGCGCCCCTGGATAAAAGAACCCGTCTTTCTTCACCGCCAGGATCAGCGGTTTCACCCGGTGCTGCAGGGCATAGTCCTGCCGCCTGCGGTTAAAGACATCCTTGTAGTGCCGGATGAGGATAATACTGCTTTTTGGGAATCTGGCAAGGATCTGCTTTGTCAGAGGGAAGGTCAATGCCTCCTCTTCCACATAGATATGGGAAAACGCTTTTTCATAAACCGGCATCGCTCTGTCCTCCCTCATCATCCTGATATATAAGCTCTCTCCTCATCCGGGCGAGCAGGGCCAGGCCTTCTTTTTTGCTTTTGCAGGGGAATGCCTTCTCCTGCCTGAGCCTGCCAATCCAGGCTGAAACATCTATGCCTGCCGTCCGGAAGTAATGCAGATATCCGTTCAGGATCTCCCGCATCGCTGCTGTACATTTCAGATCTTCAGCCAGATGGTCTTCTGAAATACCGGGATCACTGATCCCGCCTTTTGCGCTGTCCTTTTTACCGGATCCCAGCTCCTCAAGGATCGTGCTGATAGTTTCTGCTGCGGCAGTACAGATCTCTCCTAATGATGCTGCTGTCAGAGAAGATGGTTCTCCATGATCACTGACCACTTTCAGAAAAAGCATCTGATGAGGTCCCAAAAAGCGGTTTGCCGCCTGGAAAATACCGGCTGCTTCCATGTCATATAATAAAGGGGAGACATCACAAGGCTCCGCACGCAGATCAGTCACCGGTCGGGAAACCGTCACCAGATCGGCCTCACAGAGTGAATAATCGTAGATCATATCCGGATAGAAATCCCGTCCGGCTGCCTGATCGCAAATCTTTCTGCAGATATACAGACCGCCTTTTTCCCTTTTCAAATCTGCAGCAGCGCAGCTCCCGAAATTGACCAGATAATCCTGCGGTCCCGGCGGGTACAGGGCAGACATATAGGAAACAGCACTCACCGCATTCACCATACCCACTCCGGTCATTACCAGACAGTATTTCTCCTGAAGATCCCCAAACACCTGAAATGCATTGATTTCTGTCCGTTTCTTCAAACACAGCCTTTCGATCAGAGCTGCTGCCTCCGCATAAAGTGCACAATAGATGTAGACCATTTTGACTCCTTTTATATTCGTTACAAATAGGCGTTTGCGAAACTCTATAAATCGGCTTTATTTCATAGTGCAGCTCCTGCATATCTT
>CADBQK010000336.1 GCA_902796775.1 uncultured Lachnospiraceae bacterium | reverse complement strand
CGATCGTTACCTGACCGGGCTCCTCAGGTGCAGGATACTCCGTATCATCTGCAGCAAAGCCATCCGGTACCTTGAGCACATGGATGGTATACTTGCCTGCTTCCTTCTCAAATACTGCAATACCTTTATCATCCGTCTGGCCTGTGATGCACTCGGTATCGGAACAGAACTGGATCGTGACACCGGAAACAGGTTTTCCGGACGCATCGTTTACGAGAACTTCATAGACAGCCGGTTCCTTCTTGCTCCCGCAGCCGGCGAACACGCCAAAGCCCAGAATCAGAACGAGGCACAGCACCAGTGTTTTTTTCATCTCTTTCATATCTTCTCTCCTCAAAAAATCCATTATGACTGCTTAATGAATGATGGTTTATGAATATCCTTATTCCCCGGACGCCTGTGCATAAAGAGCCTCAAGTACCTCCGGAGTTACAGATCCCTTTTGATTATAAATGACAGTACCTTCTTTGTTCAGCACAATGGTCTGCGGTATAGTCGATGAACCATTGACGATACTCCACAGCATGTTGTCTTCCGAGTCGACGGCAAAGGGGATATCCCATCCCTTGTCTGCCAAAAAACCGGCAGGATCGTCTGTCACAATGGAAGAATGCACGGCAAGTACGGCAATCTCGCCTTCATGCTCCCGGTACAGTTCGTTGAAATACGGCAGTTCCTGCACACAGGGAGTACAGTAAGTCGCCCAAAGATTGATAAAAACGACCTTGCCGCGCGTCTGCGCGAGGGAAAACGACGTGCCGTCGAGGCAGGTTAAAGTGAAATCCTCCAGCTGCATGCCGACCTCAGAGCCAGTGAATGTTCCGTTCTGTTCGATCAGCGTTGTCTCCGATCCTGCTTTTGCCCGGACCGCCGGATCCAGGAAGTTAAACCATATCAAAGCCAGACACAGCACACAAAGTGCGGCTGTCCATACGATCCGCCCGCTGTTCCTGCGTTTGACAAGCTCGTCTGCGCTCTGAGTGTCCACCGGAGCTTTCAGTACCATGCTGCCGGCTTTAAGAGAAATAGCTTTCTGGGCGCAGTGTTCCATACAACGGGCACAGTGGATACATTCATGGTCTCCCACGTGCCTTACATCCATGCCGCAGTTACGTACACAGGCACCGCAGCTATTGCATAGATCATCTTCCACCCGCACGCCCACCAGACAAAAGCGGTTAAAAAGCCCGTAAATCGCACCAAGCGGGCAAAGGAAGCGGCAGAAGCTGCGGTAACAGAACACGCAGGCCAGGCCAATGATCAGCATAATCGTGAACTTGCGCGTAAAAAGAATGCCCAGCATCCCGAACAGATTCGTATTGTCAGGGTTCGAAAGCAGACCTATGGCGCCTTCAAGAGTCCCTGCCGGACAAATGTATTTGCAGAAGCCTGGTACAGGGATGTCATGTTTCAGCCCGTACCACAGCGGAATCGCTGCAGCAAACACGACAAGCACTACATATTTCAGCCAGGACAATACCCGTGTCAACAGATTCTTTTTGATTTTATAAGTCGGGATCTTATGCAGCAGCTCCTGAATCAGCCCCATCGGACAGAGCCATCCGCAGATGGTGCGGCCGAGAATGACACCAAATAACAGGATGATCCCCATTACATACCAGCCGGCCCGGTGTCCGGTCGAGGCCAGCGCATTCTGAATCGAGCCTAGTGGGCAGGCGCCTACGGCACCCGGGCAGGAATAGCAGTTAAAACCCGGGACACACGCATACTTTGCCTTGCCCTGATAAATCTCCCCGTCAAAAAACCCTTTCAGATGTGCGTTGTGCAGCAGAGCACTGTACAGCTGGATGAGTCTTCTTGTCGAAGGACGAAGCGTCTGCCATCTATTCATTCTCACATTATCCAAGGCCAACACACTCCGTACAAATCTTTATCGCCTTGCCAAAGACGTCCATTGCGCTGCCATTTTGCACGCCTGCAGCGATCAGCACAAGCGCAAGAACCAGCAGAGCTCCTCGCAGCATCCGGACATTGCCCCGCGTTTTCTTTTCTGTTTTGTTTACCACCGGTCTTCTGCCCTGTACCTGATTCAGCCTGATCTGTTCTTTCGCGGCCTCAATTTCCCGCTTCATGCTCTTTTCCTGAAGTACCGAAGAGATCATAAGTGAGGCCATACCGAGAGCCGTCCATGGAAGCACATGCCCAGCCAGTGCGAGAAACATCATCTCCAGATCCCCGTTTGGAAAGTGATTCCCGTTCGAAATATAGAGAAGAACCGGAACCATGCAGAGCGCAAAGAGCACCCAGCTGCCATAGTGCAGCCTCTTTTGCTGCAATTGCTCCTGTTTCATCTCGATACCGGGAACCGCCACTCGGGCTGCCGTCAGATTACGCAGGATCTGAGTATCCTGCACAGGCCGGTCCCCGTTTTCGTCCCGGATCCCCATAACCAGCCCAACACAGGTCAAAACCAGGCTGAGCACCAGCAGCGGAAGGATCGGCATAAACGCCTTGATCACCTTCTCACGAGTAAAAATCCAGCTTAAAGGATCAGCTGCCTTCAAAGCCAGACCGTCACGGTAGATTCCAATCACCGCTGCAGCAATCATTACAGACAGTACGATGCAAAGGACAGATTGGAGCATCAATAACAGCTTTTTCTTGTTCACGCCAGCTCCTTTCTCCACATCTGCCTGCCGGGTCATGTACCAAACCGGCACCTCGTACCCTGAAAACCAGGACAGATTGCCAGCCTCATGAAACTGCAGACTCTGGTTTCATATTTCAGTCTTGTTGTGTCCTGCCCGGATGAATGATCCGG
>CADBQK010000335.1 GCA_902796775.1 uncultured Lachnospiraceae bacterium | reverse complement strand
TATTACCTCCTTCCTTCCAGGGTCCGATCACTCATCATCCACAATGATGGTGGTGAGATTCAGAGGGCCATGAACACCGACAACGGATACCATCTCGATATCGGATGTACGGCTGGGTCCGGTTACGATACCGATGAAATTCGGATGCTCCGGAAGCTTCTCGATCTCGTCAAAGAGGTTTTTCCACTCAGGCAGAACTTTGGAGCCCTTGCAAATGCAGATATGGAGCTCTGACAGACATGCAGTGATCCTGCGGTCTACGTCTGTACCTGTCTGGATAACAGAGCCGAGGTCGCCCAGGCAATACTGGACTTCACAAACGCCGCCCTTAGCTGTCTCCTGATGAAGACGGATATGGTCGGTATAAGTGGTGATGCCGCCCTCTTTCAACGCTGCCTCTACACCAGCCTCCTCAAGGAGAGGTGTAAGTGCAAGACAGGTCTCGTCTACGCCATACTCTTTCAGACATTCTACGACCTGCTTCCCAAGGCCAGCCTTAGGAACGCGGTAGCACTTGCCGGCTACAGCTTCCAGTGAAGCCTTAAAGCGCTCATACAGTTCATCTGTAATCAAACTCATTGCTACACTCCTTTCATTGTTGATAGTGTTCTGGTACCAGGGTGCCGGGAAGCATCGCTTCTCCCCGGACATATGGCTGCCGTTGACATTTTCTGTGCTATTTATACTATTTCAGATGAAATTGTGCAAATAGCACAAAATTCCTTCCACAACTTCACTAATTATTATAAATTAACAAGGTTCAATTACAAGCCCCCCAGGGGGATATTCTGCTCAATTTATGAAAGATAAACTTTTAACAAACCGTCATTATATTCAGAATCGACAAGAGTCCGGTGACGAACTGTTTCCGGGATGTGAAAACGACGTCTTTCATTACGCATTGAGACCAGTATATCATCCCCATGCTGCCCCACTTCGATTTCTTCCTTGCTGGAAAACGGCAGACTGATTACAAAAACAGTCCCTTCTTCACCGCCTTCAATGTGGAAAAGTTCATCCTTGGTATATACCTCCTCCAGATCCTCATCACCATACACCTCCCGGGCTGCCTCGGCTAAGGCTTCCACACCTCTGAGCTCATGGTCTTTTAACGGCATCCGGAAGATATGGGAACCGGCAAAGCTCTCCTGTGCGAGCCGGATACTCTCAGCCTGTAAATCGATCCATCCGCTGAAATACCCGCTCATGGCCTCATCAGGATAAATACGATTGATGATCACAGAATCGACGTTGAATCCGTACATATGCATCCAGGTATAGTTCCTTCTCGCTTCATCCAGCACGATCTTTTCCGGTGTGGTTACGATACGGATGCTGGTCACAGCCGGATCTGACATGATCTTCTGCAGGTCCCTCAGATCATCGATCAGGTGGTCAAAGTCAACAAACACTCTGTCTATCGGCCGGGGCACCTTAGTGGCCCGGCGTACGGCAAATCCCGCAGTCATATTGAAAAAGCGGATCAGAGGCAGAAATCGCTGCGTAATCGCGCCGAGCCGCTCCGGAAAACGAAGCAGGGAGAGCGTCTCACCGGTGGGTGCACAATCCAGGATCAGGACATCACAGGATTTTTTCAGATATTCGTCCCGGATCCGCAGCATGGCGAACAGCTCTTCAAGAGAGGGAAACAGGACAACCTCGTCCGACTCCAGGCTGCCCTGGGCATCTTTATTGATGACCTGCTTGATGTAATCCCGCAGGCTCCCCCATGCACGCTTGGACTCTTTCATGGTATTGATCTCCACAGCCTGCAGATTATCTATGATCTGTGTCGGCTCATCATCCAGCTTTACACCGAAGGAATCCCCAAGACTGTGTGCCTGATCTGTACTCATAACGATCACACGTCTGCCCTTCTTTGCCAGGGCACAGGCAGCTGCGGCAGCCATGCTGGTTTTCCCGACACCGCCTTTTCCTGTATAGATCAGTATTCTCATATACGGAATCCCTCCTCTCCCGGAGCAAAGATCACGCTCAGCTTCCCGTTTTTAAACTCTGTTCTGGCTACATGGCTCCCCTTCAGTGTGTAAGGCAGCGGAATCACTCGTACCTGCTGGCCGGCAACAATCGTCAGATCTGCATCTGTATAATTGACAGTGAGCTCATCTTCTCCAACCATCGGCAGCTCCAGCGACAGGCAGTATCCCTCCTTACATGAAGTATAGGTTTCATCGCTGCCGACTCTGCGTACCGAGAAGACTTCATCCAGGGTCTCCGGCTTAAGATGTTCCTCACAGAAAGTTTCCAGTGCCTGCATTCCGCGTATCTCATTGGGATACCAGCGCATCCTGGCGATCGGGACATTTGCAAAAACCTGTTCCAGCTCGGTCAGATACTTCTGCTGGATGTCATACCATCTCAGGAAGAAATCATTACCATCCAGTTTTGGGATGATCCGGTTAATGTAGATCCCGTCGACGTTATAATGATACAGGTTCAGGTACATAAAGCTTCTTTTCGTCTCTTCTACGACCATCTTCTCCGGCGTGCAGACCAGACGTACGGAAGCATACTTCGGGTCTTTGAGAGCTTCCTGTACTTTAAGCATAGACAGATACATCTTCTCCGCATCATACATGGCATCCTTGTCGGGCATATCGACTTTAAAAAAGGTTTTTGTGATCGGAGAAAGAATGCGGAAGGCCACACGGCCGACCGGGAAGAACTTCTCGAAATACCAGGAAAGCAGTTCCGGAAGCTTGAGCATGGAAAGAGTCTCACCAGTCGGTGCACAGTCCACGATGATCCGGTCATAGATACCGGACTCACTAAGATCTACAATCTTCATCAGCGAAAACAGCTCTTCCAGTCCGGGCATGACCGTGAACTGGTCTTTCTCTTTCGGCTTTATTCCCGAAGAGGCCAGGATATTTCCCCAGGATGTCATGAAATCCGGAAAATCATTTCTCATAACCAGATCCGGATCTACCTCCAGGATATCCAGATCAGGCCGTACTGTTACAATCTCGCTTCCTGCTCTGACCTCAAATATGTCTCCCAGATTGTGAGCCATATCTGTACTGACAAGGAGCGTCTTTTTTCCCTCCTTTGCCGAGGCCAGCGCATGTGCGGAGGATATCATGGTTTTACCCACTCCGCCCTTACCGGTAAAAATAATGATTCTGCTGCTCATTCTTGTAATCTATTTCCTTTCGTTTGCATTCTCTGCAGGCAGCTGCAGACTCCCGCCAGGCTGAAATGCCCCTTGCAGCGCTGACAGACAAGGCAGGATCTTTACTTTTTCGTAATTACATCAATAAAGATTGTATAAAAAAAAGGATGAATTGTCAAACTATCCAGAATCCTGCAGCACTCAGGATGCAGGCATTTCATCTTTGATCTTTTCCTTATGTATGGGATACTGAACTATAAAAAAAACATACGGAAATAAGTTGAAAATATACTTGACAGGGCTTATCTCATGTGATAACATAATCAAGCAATATGGCCCGTTGGTCAAGCGGTTAAGACGCCGCCCTCTCACGGCGGAAACAGCGGTTCGATTCCGCTACGGGCTACGAAAAGACCTCACAAGTTAGTGAGGTCTTTTTTTGCTGTCATTATAATCAATTCACAGTTCTGCATAATCATGTAGATGTATAAACAACTGTTTTCAGAACATGTGCAGCAGCGGTGTAATCATAGCATATATGTCATACATTATCTGCAATATCTTCATTTTCTATCGTCAACCACTTCAAAGCTGTAATAAAGTCTTTACATTCTCAGACGGCAGCAAGAGTACATCTCTCTACAGCTATAAGAAGAAACGTCTCAGCAAAATCACAAGTACTGATAGTTCGGG